>NZ_AAWS01000135.1 GCF_000169175.1 Microscilla marina ATCC 23134 | reverse complement strand
GCAAGCGCAATCGAAGAGCAGTTAAAGGTATATCTCGGTATCGAAAAAATCATTTGGTTGCCAAATGGTTTATTCAATGACGAAACAGACGGCCATGTTGACAACCTGATGCACGTTATCGCACCGGGTAAGGTGGTACTGAGTTGGACCGATGACCCAAGCGATCCGCAATACGCGTTGTCTCGTCAAGCGGAACAAGTACTGAAATCTCAGCACGATGCGAAAGGGCGCGAGATTGAAATTGTCCGTTTGCCATTACCGGGTCCGTTGCATTACAGCGAGCGCGAAGCCAATGGCATTGACGCCAGTTCAGGAATGAGCCGACAAGCTGGCGAACGCCTAAGTGCCTCTTATGCGAACTTTCTTATCGTCAACGGCCATGTGTTCTTACCGATGTTGGATGAAGACACCGACGCCATTGCAATCGATATTTTGCAAAACGCGATGCCGGAATACCAAATCATCGCGATACCGTCGAGAGAGGTTCTACTGGGCGGAGGGAACATTCATTGCATTACGCAGCAGATCCCCGCTTAAACATAAGCTCGCAGCTGACTCAGCGGCGATGATGAGTTGTCAAAAGGAATGACCATGCAACAAATACAAAACCAAAGCCTTGTTTCGTTTATGGTAGCGAACCCACAACAGGGCATTGCAGTGACTAATCCGGCGACCGGAGAGCTTCTTGGGTACGCACCAGTCTCAACCGAGAACGACATTTTAAATAGCATTGAACGTGCCCATGTCGCGCAGAAAGAATGGTCGGCACTGCCAGCAAAAACGCGCGCTGGTATGCTCAATCGTTGGTTCCAACTCCTGTTAGAAAACAAAGCCGACCTTGGCCGTTTGATGACGTTAGAGCAAGGTAAGCCGCTAGCGGAAGCTCAAGGTGAAGTGCTTTACGGCGCGAGCTTTATCGAATGGTTTGCTGAAGAAGCGAAACGCACTTACGGCGAGACGATTCCTGCGCCAAGTGCAAGCATACGAACAACATCCAAACCAGTACGAATACCAGAGTCTACGAAGATCTTCAGATCGCCTTTACGGCGTCCGCAA
>NZ_AAWS01000134.1 GCF_000169175.1 Microscilla marina ATCC 23134 | reverse complement strand
TAACGCTGGCTCAAGCAACTTGTCTGACTTAGGTTATGTGAATCAAAACTGGTTTCGCAATGGTATCTTCGGCTTTACCCTTAGTGTACCTATTTTTTCGGGCTTAGGCAATAGGGCTAAAGTAGAAAAAGCCAGGATTGAAATGCAAAAAATAGAGCAAGATTTCAAAGCTTTTGAGCGTACTTATGATTTTCAGGTGGCACAGGCTCGCCAGAGTTTGTCTACCAGCTTGCAAGACCTAAAAATTCAAAAACAAAATATGGATCTTGCCAAAGAAGTAAGCCGGGTAGCCAATATCAAGTTTCAGAGTGGTACAGGCAAAAACTTAGATATTATAGACGCTGAAAACCAATTTAAAACAGCCGAAACTAATTATTATAATGCTTTATATAATGCTATTATTTCCAAAATAGATTTAAATAAAGCAATGGGTAAACTAGTAGTTGATAAATAGACATCCATATTCATAATCTCTTTCAATAAAAGACTAAACACCATATCATGAATATAAAAACACATCTTATAGTTATTACCTTATTGGTATTGGCTACTGCCTGCGGAGGAGGTGACAAAGGCGGAGAAAATGGAAATGTTCTGGAAGTAAAAGCCAAACTTGCTGAAAAACGCAAAACGTTTGAAAAGCTACGTGCAGACATTGCCAAACTGGAAAAAAAGCTGGAAAAGCTTGACCCATCGTATGCCAAACAAAAGCTTGAAGCCAAAACTACTTTGGTAACTACGCTTCCTGTGTCTAAAGAACCTTTTACTCGTTTTGTAGAAGTGAGAGGAAAAGTTACTTCTGACAAGAATGTAATCTTAAATGCCCAAACTCAAGGTTTGGTGACCTACATCGCAGTACAGGAAGGGCAGTTTGTAGGAGCAGGACAATCACTGGTAGCTCAGGAAAACAGCGTATTGGCAAGTAACCTTGAGGAAGTAAAAACGCAACTAAAACTTGCGAATGCTTTGTTTGAGCGTCAAGACAAATTGTGGAAACAAAAAATAGGTACTGAAATTCAATACTTACAAGCAAAAAGCAATAAAGAATCGCTGGAACGTAAAATCAAACCA
>NZ_AAWS01000133.1 GCF_000169175.1 Microscilla marina ATCC 23134 | reverse complement strand
TAGCTAATCCGTATACCATATAAAATAGTAAGTCCAGATTTCTATTAATCAAACCAACCAGCATCACCACCACTACAATTGCGATGATACCGTATGATAATATTTTTGTTACTGAAGAATTCATGTAATAAAGTCTTTTAAAGTTTGATTGATTATTGTTCGCTTCTTACTTTGTGCTGAACCAATACGTCAATCAGAGCAATAGAAGCTTCTTCCATTTGGTTCACAATTGAATCTACTTTACTAACGATGTAGTTATAGAAGATTTGGAGAATAATCGCCACAATCAAACCAGATACAGTAGTAATCAATGCTACTTTGATACCACCAGCCACAATTTGAGGAGATACATCACCTGCTGCCTGAATTTGGTCAAAGGCGTCAATCATACCAATTACAGTTCCCATAAATCCTAACATAGGAGCCAATGCGATAAATAGAGAAATCCAGCTTATACCTTTTTCCAATTTACCCATTTCAACAGATCCATAAGAGATGACAGACTTTTCTACCATGTCGATACCTTCACTGATACGCATCAAACCTTGGGTAAAGATAGAAGCTACAGGACCACGGGTATTACGGGTTACTTCTTTAGCTTTTTCTACACCACCACTGTTCAAAGCATCTTCCACTTTTTTGACCAGTTTTTTGGTGTTAGTAGTAGCCAGACTTAAGCTAATTATTTTTTCAAGCGCTACAGCCAAACCAAGAATTAAACAGATAAGAACAGTACTCATAAAGTCCCATCCACCTTCAATAAATTTAGTTTTAACCACTTGGTGGAAAGGTTGTTTCTCTTTTTCTACTTTTTTCTCTTCAGAAGGTACAACAGGCTCTGACTTAGTTGTTGATTCTTGTTTCGTTGTATCCGTTGCAGTCTGAGTAGTATCTTTTCCGCTGGTAGTATCATTCTGAGATATAGCTGAAGAAGACAGCCCGAACATTAAAGCTCCCACAACCATCAATAAAGCGAATAACTTTTTCATAGTCTAATTTTTACAAGTTCTAATTTTAAAGTTTTGTATTTGGGTTTTATATAAGATGTAGTTTGAAGATAAAACTGCAGAGAGGAAGGGATTCGAACCCTCGATGCCCTTTTGGGGCATACACGCTTTCCAGGCGAGCACCTTCGACCGCTCGGTCACCTCTCTTTTTGTAAAGTACGGAATTCCTGAAAATCAACGAATAATGTACTGTACG
>NZ_AAWS01000132.1 GCF_000169175.1 Microscilla marina ATCC 23134 | reverse complement strand
AACTGAAAGGTTTCATTTTTCACATCAAACTTTTGCAAACCATTGTCACACCCAATCCAAATGATTTGAGGCTCGCTTGGATCAATCAATACAGCATAAGCATTGACTAAATGTTGTTCGTGGGATCCTTTGGGCTTATAGCGGGTAAATGTTTCGGTTTTTTTATCAAATTTTAGCAATCCAAATCCTGCCACGGTCACCCACAGAATATGTTCCCTGTCCAGCGGATCTCCAGAGATGCCCAATGGAACACCATTTGCCGGACAGGATACAGGCTTAAAATAGGAAGCAAACTTATAGGTTTTGTTGGTACCGTTGGCAAAAAATGCCGTCAAGGTGCCCAGTCCCCCTACCCAAACCGTTCCTTGTGGGTCTGTCAGTATTACATCGGTGATTTTGCCCACATTAAAAGTTTCTAATGGCTTGGCCGAAAGCTTGAGTATATACGCCCCTGCATTGGTAACCAACCATACCTTACCCGATTGATCGATAAGGGTGTGGTATACCCGAATATTTTCTTTGGTTGCAGGTAGTTGATGCCTCCTGATCATTTTTTTTGTTTGTGGATCAAACGCTGACATGCCCCCGGCATTGGTCTTCCAGATAAGCCCTTTGCTGTCTTGCATCAAAAAAGAGCGAAAAGAACTTTTGATTTGGGCGTTTTTCGAGGGTATTTTTGCCTGGTCAAAAGTATCTTCAAAAACGGCTGTTTCCCCGGTAGCTATATTTATTCGTTGTAGTTTGCTTGCACTACAGCGGTAAATCCACAATTTGCCTTGAGCGTCTTTCACTATTTCTTGAGTATCGTATGCTTGGGGGCGCTTCAAACGAGCCGCTTGGGGATGAGTAATAAACTTGCCTTGGCTCTTATCAAAAACCACCACATCTTTTCTCCTTATGTTAAGGTATAAGTATCTTCCCGAGGCATCTTCCTGAACATCAGAGGTGTATTGAAGCTTGTTTCTTTGACCAAAAGAAGTAACTTTATGAGTATTTGGGTTGATTTTTTTTAAAATCAAGCGTTCGGTAATTACCCACACAAAACCTTGTTTGTCAAGGTGTATTTTAAGAATACAGCCGTCCTGAGGTTGCCCAATGTGGGGGATCGGTACTTGCTTGAAGCATTCGGTGACAGGATCGAACACATGAAGCCCTCCATTAAACGTGGCTACCCATAGTTTGCCATTTTTATCTTCTACGATAGAGGTAATGCCATGTCGCGGATG
>NZ_AAWS01000131.1 GCF_000169175.1 Microscilla marina ATCC 23134 | reverse complement strand
ATCAGGGTCATGAGTTTTTTGCCAGGTTCAGTGCTGCAAACTATGCTCAAGTGCTATATCAAGAGAATCGGCGTTTTCGTGTACCAGGTGCAATAATGCTTTGATACGGGAAGAGTCATGGGAGGCATTTTTCACCACATTCTCCAGACTATCTACACGTTTTTGCCGTGAGCTTTCAAGTGCCTGAGTTTGATATGTGTAAAAAAATAATATGCTTATAAGAATAAATATTTTTTTCATGGTTACCTAATTATCTTTGGTCTTGCTTTAGATTGGTTAAAAAGCATCAGTCAATATATTGATTAGGTGTATTTTTGTATTGCAAATAGGGTGAAGAAGGAAAGTGTATTTGGATATTTTTTATTGAAGTATTTTTTTATATGGTTTGTACTTTGCAAAGGTACGAATATTTATAGACGAATGTTAACAAAAATTGTTAATGAAATTGTTAAATATTCAATCACCAGGTTTTGATTGACAAGCTTTTATTTATCCCAAAACTGAAGATAGGCATACACCATCACAAGCTAAAAAGAGTGGTAGCAAGGCGCTAAAGCAAAAAAAACTACCCATTGGGTAGTTTCTTATTAAGACTCTTTGTTCTCAGTTTTCTTTTCGGTAGTCTTGTAAGTGTTTGGCTTTTTGCGAGGTCTTACTTTACCATAACTACCTAAAAAAATCTTTCCTTTGCGGGTTCTTTTGTCTCCTCTTCCCATGATGTTATATTGAGTTTAATAATTTATAATTTAAACCTGTCAATCATCAATAAAACCAATACAGTTTTTAGCGATAATATACAGGTTTGCAAAGCTAGTTAAATAAAAGAAAAAGTTAAAGCTTATTTACTAAACAGTCGAACAGTTTTTAGACAAAAAGCTTTAAAAACTTCTTAAGTAACCAGTTTTTCTCAGCCATCGACAAACGGTTCAATACTTTATCGGCGCTGGTAGTAAGGTTCTTCATGTCTTCTATCAGTGTTACGAACTCTTTGTATTCTTCGTCTTTTTTATCACCTTCTACTACCGACAAATGATCCACTGTGCGTTTGATCTGATCGAGTTCACGTTTTTTTCGCTCCCTGATAATACACTTCGACACCTCCCACATATCTTTTTCAGCAACAAAATACTCGCGGCGTTCGCCTGGTTTTATTTCTTTACGTACCAAACCCCAGGTAATCAATTCACGCAGGTTCATGTTAGAATTGCCCCTCGATATATTGAGCTTTTTCATTACATCTTCGGTACTTAATGACTCATTCGACACCAATAACAAAGCAT
>NZ_AAWS01000130.1 GCF_000169175.1 Microscilla marina ATCC 23134 | reverse complement strand
GCAGAATCGTTCCCGATTTACCATCCCGGTGTTTAGCAATGATGAGTTCAGTGACTCTTCGGTAGAGTTTCCAAGGTGATCTTCGGTAACTCCGTAATAAGCTGGTCGGTAGAGAAATGCGATGGTATCGGCCGACTGCTCAATTTCTCCTGATTCCCTCAAATCGGCCATCACAGGACGTTTATCCCCTGGTCTGGTTTCTACCCCCCGGTTAAGCTGAGAGAGTGCAATGATGGGGATATCCATTTCTTTGGCGAGCGCCTTCAAATCCTTTACAATGGTGGCTACTTCCAGCTGTCGGTTTTGGCTTGCCTGACCACTATGTCCTTTCATCAACTGAAGGTAGTCAATGATTACACACTCCACCTGATGGCTAAACACCAACCGTCGTACTTTTGCTTTGAATTGTAGTAGGGATAGTTGTGGGGTGTCATCAATAAAGAGGTTAGGTTTCTGGATGAGCTTTTCTGCCTGCCTTACTTTTGGTATCTCTTCCTGGGACAGCGCTCTGTTTTTGATTCTTTTAGACGCAATGCCTGAACACATGGCAAGCAACCTGTAACCCAGCTCTCTTGCGCTCATTTCAAGTGAAAAAAAGGCCACAGGTCGCTCAAATACTTCTGCGGCATTGAGGGCAAGGTTCAGGGCAAAGGCGGTTTTACCCATCGCGGGTCGGGCTGCGAAAACGGTCAGCGTTGCTTTATCAAACCCTCCAATATGCTTATCCAGGCTATACAAACCCGATGGTATTTTGTTTTTCTGGATTCTTTGAGGGTTTGCTACATCCTCCTCAAGCGTGAGTATGTTTTCAGAGACTATTTTTGATGCCCGGCTGAACTGCTTCTTTATTCCTGTCTCGCTTAGTTGAAATACATCATTTGCCAGGTCATCTATGACCTCGAATGCATCGCTGGTGTGGTCAAAGGCCACTTTACGGATTTTGGAGCTTATCTCGATCAACCGCCGCTTTATTGCCTGTTCTACCAGAATGTGGGCATGGTACTCAATGTTGGCGGAGGAATTCACCATGGAGGTCAGCTTCATGACAAAAGTGGGACCTCCTGCCATTTCAAGTTTACCTGTTTGCCTTAGTTGCTGAGTTACTGTAAGCATATCTACTGGATTGGCTTGAGCAAACAGCTCCAGTATTGCCTGATAAACCTCCTTGTGGGCAGGCTTGTAAAAGTAATCGGGTTGCAGCAAGTCAATGACCTGCATGAAGGCAGGTTGTTCAATGAGTATCGCTCCGAGTACCGCTTCTTCTATATCGATGGCTGAGGAGAAC
>NZ_AAWS01000129.1 GCF_000169175.1 Microscilla marina ATCC 23134 | reverse complement strand
TAGCTCACTGTGCTTGGCAGCTTTCATCGCGCATGCGGCTTTGCCCTTGCTATCAGCTAAAGAGCTGCCTAAACCTGAAATAGGTAATATATTTCGGTCAACCTACGACAAAGCATGAGCCAAACTTTGCGAAGCACCTTTTGTCGCCTTCCAGGCTTTTACTATATAGTCTTTCAGCGGGGCGGCAATTTGTGCCACCAGCATTGCCCCAAATATCACGGTAAGCCCTTGCATCAAGGCGCTCAATATGGGCATGATTGCCGCGCCGCCCGTGACCACTATCAAGGCAGTTACACCCAATATTACCCCAATCACGGTTGGAATCACCCAACCTTTGTTTTCGTTCCACCAAGCTTCAATCCCTATTTTCATTTGCGAAGTAATGAACGACAAACGTTGTTCTACGCTCAACTGTCCTACTTTTGCCACATCGGGCAACTCTTGGGCGGGGGCAGCTTTGTCTTTTTTCTTATCTTCACCTATGCCCAGCTTTACAATGTTGTTTTATGTATTTTAATTTTTAGAAAAAACATAGAAGTTGCCTTTGTCATCTACTATGTATATTTCATTTTTAGTTATTATAGGGTAGTGATAAGAAGGAATCATCGATTTGCATTCATAACTCCATAAAGTTTTGCCTGACACTTTATCAATAATAAAATATTTACCTTTATCAATATCTGAAAAATGAATGTGATCTTCTGTAATGGAAGTTAATGTCAATCTAACATACCCATGATCTAAAAACTCTTGTTTTATGTTTTTTTCAAATATTTTATTTCCATTACTTGGATTTATTGCACAGTAAGTTTGATTGCCAATAAGGTAAATATTTCCATCAATATAATAAGTAATAGAACTGGGAGTTCTCTCTTTAACTTGAGTTTCCCACTTTATCTTACCATTTTTTAAATTCAAACTAACAATTTTATACCCTAATAAACTCAGTATAATGTTTTCATCAATGATAATAGGAAAACCTGAAAGCGTACAAGGTTTTTCAGTTTTAACATGGCTATCATAAAATGTCCCAAACTGATCATTTTGCCAAATAATTTTTCCTGTTTGAGTATCTAATGCGTGAACGCACTTTCTTTCTAAGTTTAGAATAAGAATACCATTACTTAATGCACTTGATACTACTGATACTTCTCCTAATAAGTGTTCCCAAATAATTTTTTGTTTGTCAAGGTCATAACAGAAAAAGTAAGATTGATCATCATCTTCAGAATAATATTCAGAGTAAAGTTTTTGATCACTTACATGGCTAATCTTCATATTAGCAATAGTTTCGGTTGGTAAGATATGTATCTTATAC
>NZ_AAWS01000128.1 GCF_000169175.1 Microscilla marina ATCC 23134 | reverse complement strand
TAGGCATCAGGGGGGCTAGTTCGTCTATTCCGTGGAAGCGTCCTAGCTGCGCGTCATATCTTCGGTATATCGTCTCATGCCAGTTCAACTCAAAGCTTTTCTCAAGCTCAGTCCCCGCATTATATTGATACCTATGCTCAGGCTTACCCTGCTTCTCAATCCCTCGCAGGTTCATTCCAAACGGATAATAATGATTCTCCTGTACAATCAGTTGCGGGGTATGCTCCACCACCATATCATCAAAGAATACTTCCTGGTCGCTTTCATTGGCGACGAAGGCTTGTAAGTATCCCCTTTCGGTAGCAGTATACGTTAGTTCCAGGTCTTGCCATTGTCCGGCGCCTGGGCTCAGATGAGCAATTTGTAACGAGGCGGTAACGGGCGTACCGTCTTTTTTATAAAATACCAATTTTAAGTAACCACTTGGTACCGTGGCGTTCGGGTTATTACCCCCGTTGTTAGGCGTAATACTCAGCCCTAAATTCAGTAGAAAAGGCGTGTTTTCTGTAGAGATTTCACCACTGTTTGAGTGGCCGTTTACTTGTCCCAGGGTCAGCCCCCAGTTCACCGCATTGCTATGGGTCACCGAACCCCCGGCGTAATAACCCTTCACTTTCACTTTTACCACATCGCCTTTGCTTACTTCCAGGTTGCGCAACATTCCTAGCGGCTCGGTGCTCGTTAGTTTGGCTACATGGTTGCTGGCGCTCGTCGGATCAGAAGAAATAATAACTTCTTTGTATTCGAAACCTTGCTGTTTATCGGTGGTAACATCTTCTAAATCAGCCCGGTAAATTTTCTTTTCTCCTTCCCTGAAAGCTACCCTCAAGTTACCTAAATGGTCTTTATAGTATACGCACCTAAAATCCTGTATTTCAAATCTTTAAGCGCATCCTTTTGTTGCACTCATTACAAAGACCAAAGGCGTCAATGTAACCAAGACCAAATGTACAAAGCACTATTTTCAAAAGAAAGAAAAATGGTAAATAACCGCCTTACACCATACAAAGACCACTTTCAGCAGTGCAAAGATCGCCTTCAACAGTACAAAGCCCAGGGAGTTTGGAAAAGTGAGCGCGCAGATGAACGCAGGAGGAACGACTAAGTGAAGCGGCGCAAACACTGCGCGTAAGCCAGCGGGGAGACGACCAGGCAAAACCACTTTCGAAACCACTACTTTGAAGCTTTCTAACCGCGCGTTGGGGCCCGCCCGTGTTCACAGCCGAAGCCCAAAGGAGTGGCGGTTTTTCGCGGGTAGCTGCGCGAACGACGACGGCTGAAGGATGCCGCCGACCACGAGGCTGCGCGAGCGGTAGGCATTTTGCGGGTGCCAGGTGGGGCACGC
>NZ_AAWS01000127.1 GCF_000169175.1 Microscilla marina ATCC 23134 | reverse complement strand
CAACAAACGAGTGCTCAAAGTAGTCACAGGCACCAGCCAAAACAAGCTCAGCGTTGTAACAGTTGCCACCGCCAAAGATACACTCTACGCTACCCCTGAGCATCCGTTTTATCTGCCCCAACTCAAAAAATACGTGCCCGCCTCAGAGTTACGCCAAGGCAATCATTTGCAATTAAGCAATGGCACTTGTACTGCTATTACCTCCACCCATTGGTTAGACACCCTCGTAACGGTATACAATATATCGGTAGCCAAACACCATAATTATTTTGCGGAGGGGGTGTTGGTGCATAATAATGAGTGTGGCAGTGTGTGGGATAGATTTGCTGATCATCCAAATCTAAGCCGAGTAAAATCTACAGTAAAAGGATGGAATGATGTAAAATTGGAAAAAGCTTTCCTCAAAGATACAGACGATAATAATTTGGCTAAAGAATTATTTGATCAACCTGATTTGTTGGATGTATGGCATATATTGAGTAAGTTTTCTAATGTAAGAAAAGATAATGATTATTTAACTAAGGTTAATTTTTTCTTAAGTCAAACAAGCACTGATTCACGATTTAAGCGATATATAAAAGAGATTATAACTAAATCTACCAATGATTCTAAAGCTAAAAAGCTAATTAAAAATGAATTAAAGCTTGCTTCAGGCATAGATGGTAAAAGTATCTTTGGGCAATTTAATGCAAAACATGAGTTACCTCAATTATTTGAGCTAATGAACCAAACTAATGACGTTACTGCATTTGTAAAAAACTCAGAAGCTGGTATTGAGGGATTTATGATTACAGGAGATGAAATAACTCCTATCTCATTAAAGGAGTATACTTCAAAAAACTTAAGGTCTTGTGCAGGTAAAATAAGAGATAACGCAGGAAAGATAGAAAGATATATAAAAGGTTTTCACGGGCTGGTTGGAATTGGAGTTGACGCCAACTCTGTCATGTTTGCAGAGTTTACTAAATTTACCAAGGCTGAAATTGATACTTACTTGGCTAATTATGCGCTTGAAAAGGGGTATGATGTATTTCCTGACATATTTAAAGAAGTGTATATAAAAGACAAAAATGGAATTCTATACCAATACAAATAAATCTTATGAAAACTGAACTTTATGTAATACCTAGCCAACAAAATAATTTTGCATGGCAGAATATCTTTGATAGATTAAACTCTTATACATTTATACAAAAATCTAGAAAAAATGATTATGTGCTTACACTCATGAATTCAGATCAAAGAATAAAAAGTGATCAAAGAACCAATTTATTTAAGCTATACTCAGTCGTATCACCTGATGATTCCATAAATGATTTTCACATTCACTTTTTTTATGACAAGGGACTTTCTGGTAGTAATGACGATGCCTATGATTTTTTAAAATACTAT
>NZ_AAWS01000126.1 GCF_000169175.1 Microscilla marina ATCC 23134 | reverse complement strand
CCAGGGTCAAGGGATTAAAAGAAGAGTGTCCCCGTAAACTTAATAAGCCAGCACTACTACTATGAAAATAGCAGTGCTACTGTTGGTAAGAATGAGTTTTTCTTTAAAAGTCCCCCCCGTAACATTTAGCCCCCAATTATCTCCTCGCTCTTGTATAAATTCGGTGACTGCTTCAAATACACTGGTAGGCACAGAAAACCCATTAGAAAGTCCAGCATAGATTTTATAAGTGACCTTTACCGCCTTTTGAAAGGTGCTTTCACCTGTATGAAAATAGCTTACACTTGCCTCTAACTCTGCGTTGATGGTGGCCCACGCAAAGCTGCAATATTTAAACGCCTTCAGGGTACCGTTGGCAATGACGGCTCGCCTACTTTCTAGCCGCTCATTCACTGTAAAAGTAAAGTTGCTCAAATCCAGGGATGAGTTATCGGTCATATTCAGCGTACCGACCTGTCTATCCTGGTCTAAACGAGGGCTATTGGTTACCTCCGGAATAATGACCTGGTCGCTTGCTCCTGGCACCACGCCAGTATCCCAGTTGGTCGGCGTGTTCCAATCGCTGGAGGTAGCTCCAGTCCAGGTAATGGTTTGTGCCTGCACTACAAAACTACTCAATAGTATACTCAGCCATAACAAGCAGGCGAAGGCTTTTTTCAGTGCGCCAGGGCTGTCAGGGCTGGCGGTTGTCAAGGGTTGTTGCCGTTTCATTTTTTCCATCGTTTGATTACTGGATTCCTTTCGGAGTTTTGTATAATTTTTCACAAATATTTTGGGTCATTTTTTAGCCAACAGGCAAATATCGTCCTGTTGGCTTCTTTGTTACTTATTTTTGTTCAAACTCCTCTATCAAAGTTTTTACTCCTGTGGTAGGGTTCAGGTCAAACACCCGAACCATCTTTTTGGTCACGGTGGTGCCATTCTCTACTACCTCTTCAGTGGTCATTTCTACTATGCGCTTGGTCAATGGCGACAAATGCTCTCCCAAAGGCTTATTAGGCGAGGTCATGGTATTGTTGGCTTTGTCAGTATTGATCCCTTTTACTCCTTCGGGGTTGTCGTCCAGGGTAGAGGCAATGTTTTGCCCATTGCACACGGTAGGCACATCCAACAGGGGCGCCATGGTGGTTACTTCCAGAAAGCGTAACCATTCAAAATAACTAATAGTGGCTCCGGTAAAGTCCTTAATCACTATATCTTCACCCTTGTAGTTTTTACTCATCAGGGTAATGTTGTTGTCTTGTAGTATTGCACTGTTTTGGTCTACACTTTTGGGTAGGTTGGTGCTTTGGTCGAGCGTTTGTTCTCGATAATACATTTTAGCATCACTTGCTCCGGTAGCATCTCCCCCACCTACTCCATACTCAATCACAGGCACTTGATAAGTTGTAGTTTCGTCATTTATAAACTTACACTCTACCACCTTGCGATGGTAAGAAGTAACCATTGCTCTGCGTTTGCACTCTTCTACCATTACCTCTACCAAGGTGTTGATATCTTCCTCAGATATTTGATCATCGTCG
>NZ_AAWS01000125.1 GCF_000169175.1 Microscilla marina ATCC 23134 | reverse complement strand
GTTATGGTCAGCGGTGGCAATGGTCTGTTTGGGTCTGAAAACCCCAATATTGCGTTGCCTGAGACCAGTAAATGCCTGAGGGCTGGTAACCTCATGGATAAAGTGACGGTCTATATACAATACCGCCGGAAACCCTTCTTGTTGTTGCACAACATGACGTTTCCATATCTTATCAAATAATGTTTGAGATGGTGTTTGTTCCATACCTCTTCATAATTATGATGAATGTTTCAAAATGTGTTGCCATATTAAATAGCAGCAAGTCCTTAGGTGCCGATGTATAACGGTGCAATGGTAGCAAGTCCTTAAATACCGATCTCAGCTCATTTACAAATAAACTCAACCATATATAAAACTAACTTTGCCTTGATACTTATTCACCGCCTTGGCTTAAAATCAATATTTTAATTATCAGACAAAAAAAAACACCCCTAAGCTTTTTAGAGGTGTTGTTGTAATGTCGTTGTTTTGACAATTAGATATAAGCATATCACCCCTACTACCAATTATAGAGAATCAGCAGCAGGTTAAGAATTGATAATAGTATGCTTATTTCTTTTGTCATGTAAAGCAAACATAAAGATTATATATTTCAGGCAAAACATTGATTCAAATAGTTTGAATGATTGTATGTTAAATATTAACAAATATAATTATTTAAATCCAATATATAACTATAATGCTTTATATCAATTTTCAAGCTCTTAAGCAAAAAAGCCGAATACAAAACGTATTCGGCTTTTTTGGTTTAGCTATTCTAATCTCAAAATAAGAATATTTACCACCAAACTGTTCGTGAATGCCCTTGAAACCATCTTCACCTAAGTCTTGGTGTAGTACCTGCTGAATATCACTCACTGCGGTGGCGTTTGTAAACCTCATCAAATCTACTGAATACCCTTTTTTATACAATGAAATCAAATGTCCTTCTACAGTTACCGGATTCAGGGCTTTGCCTTCAGCTTTGGCGCGTTCGGCCACAATCTCTTTAGGAGTCAACCCTTGTTTATACAATTGATAAGTAGTGAGAGGTGATGCCCCTTTTACTGTAGCTCCTGCCTGATATTGCGCGACTGATACCCGTACTATTTCGTTTATAAAAGTTTGTCCGTACTGCTCCATTTTGGTTTGGGTAACCCCCGAAACTTCCAAAAAATCAGCCTTGGTGTAAGGGCGGTTATCGCTCATTTCGGTCAAGGTTGCATCATTAAAAATAATGTGAGGGGCTATGCTCTGCGAATCGGCTATTTGCTTGCGCAAAGTTCTTAATGCCTCAAACAACCCTTCTTTTGCCACTGCCTTTTTCGATTTGGGTCTTTCGGCAGGTGCTTTTGCAAACGTTTTTTCGGTCGGTTTTGACAACAATAATTTTTGGGCTCCTGCCAATATTTGATTGCCCAACTCTGCAGTTTTCAACGCAAGGTTTTGGTCGTAGGCAATCTCAAATACCCCCAGGTTAATCATTTGCTGCAAGTAATCACGCCAGTCCTGAAAACTCACGTCTTTGCCTGCACCAAAAGTTTGAT
>NZ_AAWS01000124.1 GCF_000169175.1 Microscilla marina ATCC 23134 | reverse complement strand
ACTCGTTGTCAGTCGGTCAGCAAAGCCGCACGCCAGCCCTTTCTCCCTTCGGTCGTCAGGGCTGTCATGCGGCTTGCGGTTCCCTTCTTCCGCCTCGTGCCGCCCAGTGGCATTTACGCGCATGGCTTCCCGCCCCACCGCGGGCTTTCCTCAGGGCTTTTTTTGTTGATTTATTTTTCATATGAAAAAAAAGCCCTTCGTCAGCTCCTTCGCTACACTGTTCGTCTGGTGTATTTCCGCCCGTGCGTGCCCCACCTGGCACCCGCAAAAACCTACCGCTCGCGCAGCCTCGGTGGGTCGGCGGGCATCCTTCAGCCGTCGTCGTTCGCGCAAGCTTACCCGCGAAAAACCGCCACTCCTTTGGGCTTCGGCTGTGAACACGGGCGGGCCCCAACGCGCGGTTAGAAAGCTTCGGGTTGTGGTCATGAAAGTGTTTTTGCCTGGTCGTCTCCCCGCTGGCTTACGCGCAGTGTTTGCGCCGCTTCACTTAGTCGTGCCTCCTGCGTTCATCTGCGCGCTCACTTTCCCAAACGCCCTGGGTAATTTTATTTTCTTCTGAAGATTATAAGTTGTATTTTTGGCTGCGCCCGTGGTTTTTGCGGGGCGACGTTCTTTGTTTTTATCGTGCATGAATGAATGCGGATTTTGACATTAGTTAGGAAATGAGAATGTACGTAACTATTTGATCTTAGGCTATTTAGGTGCGCAGAACTTAAAGACCACCTTACTAACGTCCGCAGTGTGGTAACGGATCAAAAACGTTACCTGGAGGCTGGAAACGTATTTACGGAGTACGCCAATGTACGGACGTTTAAGAATTACTATCCGTTTGGAATGGAGCAGCCCGGCGACGAGGTTGCGCCCGTGTTGATCCCGGTGAATTTACCGGATGGTTGGGGCATTTACGAGATGACGGGCTGGATGGGAAGCATCGGTCTGGAGACGGCACTTAAAGTGCATCTGGACTACGCACCGGATACCGCGAAATGGGTGTTTGGAAAAGAATACGCCTCGACTCCTTTGCAGACTTACGAAGTGAGTTTTGATGTTGCCCTGGATAGTTTGAGTTCAAGCGATAACGAACTTAAGGTGACGATCAAAGATGCCGCCACTAATCAAATCATTAAAGAAGAAGTTTACAAAACCGCTGGAAACTTCAAACTTCGTTACTTAGCCATAGGTGACACTACCAAAATTTTATTTCATTTGAAAGACCCAACGCCGAATATCGGAAGTTCGTTGGAGGTTACCGGAATTGCTCTGAATAAGACTGATTTTGGGAACTATAGGTATGGGTTTAATGGTAAGGAGAACGACCAGGAGTGGGGTAAACTGATTCAAGATTATGGGTTTAGATTGTATAATCCAGCCATTGCGAAGTTCTTGAGTGTTGATCCTTTGAGTCCGAGTTATCCCTGGTATACGCCTTATCAATTTGCGGGGAATAAACCTATTGAGGCGATTGATTTGGATGGGCTGGAGGAACTTTTAAGAATAGCTCCTGTCATAAACATAAGACCTTTACTTAGAACGACT
>NZ_AAWS01000123.1 GCF_000169175.1 Microscilla marina ATCC 23134 | reverse complement strand
AGCGTACTCCAAAAGCTTCCTCCGTCCTCCAAATAACGTTTTTGATCCGTCACTACACTTCTGACGTTAGTGAGGTGGTCTTTAAGTTCTGCGCACCTAAATAGCCTAAGATCAAATAGTTACGTACATTCTCATTTCCTAACTAATGTCAAAATCCGCATTCATTCATGCACGATAAAAACAAAGAACGTCGCCCCGCAAAAACCACGGGCGCAGCCAAAAATACAACTTATAATCTTCAGAAGAAAATAAAATTACCCAGGGCGTTTGGGAAAGTGAGCGCGCAGATGAACGCAGGAGGCACGACTAAGTGAAGCGGCGCAAACACTGCGCGTAAGCCAGCGGGGAGACGACCAGGCAAAAACACTTTCATGACCACAACCCGAAGCTTTCTAACCGCGCGTTGGGGCCCGCCCGTGTTCACAGCCGAAGCCCAAAGGAGTGGCGGTTTTTCGCGGGTAAGCTTGCGCGAACGACGACGGCTGAAGGATGCCCGCCGACCCACCGAGGCTGCGCGAGCGGTAGGTTTTTGCGGGTGCCAGGTGGGGCACGCACGGGCGGAAATACACCAGACGAACAGTGTAGCGAAGGAGCTGACGAAGGGCTTTTTTTTCATATGAAAAATAAATCAACAAAAAAAGCCCTGAGGAAAGCCCGCGGTGGGGCGGGAAGCCATGCGCGTAAATGCCACTGGGCGGCACGAGGCGGAAGAAGGGAACCGCAAGCCGCATGACAGCCCTGACGACCGAAGGGAGAAAGGGCTGGCGTGCGGCTTTGCTGACCGACTGACAACGAGTACCTTATAACCGGGCAGGGTTGGCTTTTCGAATGTTAGTTTCAATGGTTAGTTTCAATGGCTTTATGGCTAAAATGGTTTTATGGTTAGTTTCAATGGCTAAAATGGTTTTATGGCAGGTTTGTTGGTGATACTGCTTTTGGTGTTAGGTTTGTTTTATCATAGCAAACAACGCGGTAACCAGATGTTGGTTGCTACCAATGCCCAATTGGTAGAGTTAGATCGGTT
This sequence comes from Microscilla marina ATCC 23134, assembly GCF_000169175.1. Lineage (NCBI taxonomy): Bacteria > Pseudomonadati > Bacteroidota > Cytophagia > Cytophagales > Microscillaceae > Microscilla > Microscilla marina. The sequence goes on along the minus strand of NZ_AAWS01000123.1, from coordinate 571 downwards.
TAAACAACAAATGCTGGGAATGATTGTACACGACCTCAAAAATCCGCTCAACTCTATCATTGGCTTATCTGAGGAGCAAACCAATCCACAGTTTTTTACTGCCATTAATCGGTCAGGCAAACGTATGTACCATCTGATTATGAATATATTGGATGTGCAAAAAATGGAAGAACATCGGCTAAAAATTGAGCAAAAAACTATTTTGGCAGAAAGCATCATCAACGCAGCTTTGGCACAGGTAAACTATATTATACAAGAAAAAGGGCTAAAACTCAAAGTGGGACGCTTGACGGGTTTTTTTGTAAACGTAGATGCTGATCTGATGGAGCGGGTAGTGGTAAACTTGCTCACCAACGCCACCAAATATACGCCTGTAGGTGGTACAATCACCATTGATATAGTGCCCGATGCCCCAGCGGGTTTTTGCAAAATACAAATAAGTGATACAGGGGTGGGTATTGCGCCTGAGCATTTAGATAAAATATTTGATAAGTACCAACAGGCTTTTGCCAAAAAATCGGGACAGATGCGCTCTACCGGGTTGGGGCTAGCCTTTTGTAAATTGGCAACT
>NZ_AAWS01000122.1 GCF_000169175.1 Microscilla marina ATCC 23134 | reverse complement strand
AATATAAAGTGTTTTTGAACACTCTCTGGTTCAAAGACATTTCAAAGATTTACTTTGATAAACTATACGTTAGCAGGCGTTCTACATCAGGGAGGGAACATTAGACGTTCTCTCACGTGATTTTTTTTTGTGCCTACCCCAATAATAGTCCACAGCCCCGACAGGGGCAAGCTTCAAGCGACAAGTCGCAAGCTACACCCTGTTCCACAAGTAACCACAATTTTGTATCACACTGATTTTCAGTTATTTACAAAAAGCGTAGTTAGAAGTATTCAGTCAATAATCGATAGCCACTTGATGAGCACAAGTACTTATTATTACTTTGAAAATCAATAACTTACTTACATTATATCTGGCTATATTAGCCTACAATGCATGGCACAATCTAACAAGCCATAAAAGGAAGATTTGAACTTCAGTGTGTAACCCCAATCCATTACAAAAAAAAACATTCCACCCTATTTTTTATAGCGTCTACTCTAAACGCTCATTCAATAAGCAGTTTTTACCAAACTTTATTATTCTAAGGGTATTAATTTTACGAAAGTGAAAAAATAATCCCGTGTCTTTATTGATCATCTGCTATATTGCCACAAATTATGTGATGCGCACCTTGAGAAGTTTTGCTACAATAGGTAAGGCAAAGCCCACAATGGCTCATTCACTGTATAACAAAACACACTATTTTTGGTAAAACTTTTTATTTGGATGAAAAAAAATATATACTACTATTTATTAACAATGCTCTTGGGTTGGCTGGCTTTGCCCTCTCTGGCACAAAACCCTCAATTAAAATCAAGCACTGTTGCCCGCATGAAGTTTCGCAATATAGGGCCTGCCACATTTTCGGGTAGAATCATAGACCTGGCCGTAAACCCAGGCAACTTTAGTCAATACTACCTTGCCACTGCTGGAGGCGGTATATGGAAAACCAACAACGCAGGCACTACTTTCCAACCTATTTTCGACCACCAAGGTTCTTCATCTATAGGGTGCATTACCCTAGACCCCAACAATGCCAATGTGGTGTGGGTAGGTACTGGAGAAAATAATGCTCAACGTAGCATTGCCTATGGCGACGGAGTGTACAAGTCGACCGATGGGGGCAAAACCTGGAAAAACATGGGGCTCAAAAAATCGGAGCACATTGGTAAAATCATTGTTGATCCACGCAATTCAAACGTGGTATACGTAGCTGCTCAAGGGCCACTATGGAGCATCGGCGGAGAGCGTGGTTTGTATAAAACTGAAGATGGTGGTAAAACCTGGAAAAAAATACTGGATATTAGCGATAAAACTGGGGTAAGCGACTTAGTAATAGACCCTACAAACCCTGACGTACTCTACGCTACTGCCTGGCAGCGTTTCCGTACAGTGTTTAGTATGCTCAGTGGAGGTCCTGAATCGGGCATTCATAAATCTACAGATGGGGGCAAAACCTGGCGAAAGATTCAAAACGGTATTCCTGGTGGTGACCTGGGGCGCATTGCCCTGGCAGTGTCTCCGGTAAACCCTGCATATGTGTACGCTATAGTAGAAGGAATGCCTGCCAACCGAGGTTTTTATCGCTCGGTAAACAACGGAGAAAGCTGGCAAAAGATGAGTGGTTATAATACCAGTGGCAACTATTACCAGGAAATTTATTGCCACCCTACCGAGCT
>NZ_AAWS01000121.1 GCF_000169175.1 Microscilla marina ATCC 23134 | reverse complement strand
TTTCCTTTTGCTTAGCACAAATCCCTCCAGTTGGTTGCACACTTGCTCGGCAAAGTGTACCGATTTTGCCCAACAAGTAGCTTTTATTTGTTCTCTGGCAGTTTGATGTGCAGGGTTGTTTTTATCATAAGCTGTTTTACCCCATTTTGCCAACAATTCAATGTCTGCCGAAGTGAAAAACGGTTGAGCATTCAGGGCTTGGTTTTTCCAATAATCAAAACATTGGTTAATTTCTCCTATACCAAAAAGCGTTTTTATGAGCTGTTGCTTCTTGCCAAAGCCCAATTCTTCGGCAAGGGCATAAAAACCATTGCCTTGATCGCTGCCTCCTTTGTGTATCACTACTGCGCTCAACAAAGGTCTGCTTGCAGCGTGTTCACTACGCGATAACTGGTCTAAGGCATCGTATAGCGGGGTATTGTTGGCAACGCCTAGCGCTTGGCTCAATTCTTCGTAAGAAATGGTACGCTCTTTACTCGCCCGCTCAATCAACAAGGTTCGTAATTTTTGCTGGTCTATAGCCATGTCAATCAGGATTTATTTTACAGATTTCTTCTTTTTTGTTCTCTTGGGTGTCTTCTTGGGCGCTTTTGCCTCCGCTTCGGCTTTTTCGGCTTCTATTTGTGCCAACAAAGTGCTGGCGGGTGCCCAGTCTTTCTCATTTTTGCAAGTGGCAAGCTCGGCATCGCTGAGTAGACGCCCTTCAAAGGCTTTTTTGAGAATGCTTTGCCTCAAGGCTTCAGCTTTCGCCAATCCTGTTTGAATACTTGCCTCTACCTGGTCGCACACCGACAACCGGCTTTCTATTTCTTGGACAATTTGGTGTTGTTCGGGGAGGGGTATTACTTGTATTGGTAAATTGTTCAATATACCTAAGTTTAAATTAGTCATTGTTGTTCCACTACCTTTTTTTTCGAGATAATGAATCACTCGTCTTTCACCTAATATTAAAGCATAAAGTTTTGCCTCAAAAAAATTAGTAAACCTTATGTAAAGGCTACCTGTACCACAAAACCAGCCATTTTCCTTAGATGAAATTAAAGCTGCTCTACCCATTTCTCCTCTCCTTCCAAGAATTATATCATTCATATTAAGAATATACTGTGGTAGTGAATCTACTTTAGCTTTTGTAATACATTCACTAGGAAAAATGTAGCCATCCTTGATATGTTTTGGGTTTATTATTGGTATGCCTTGCTCGACATAATCATGCTTGTGTAGTTGACTTCCAAAAGGTCCTATTTGTATCTTTTTAACAAGGTTTCCCATTTTCATCCACCCCCAACCTTCAGGCAAATTCGGCAATTGCTTCAACTCCTCTTCGCTCAAAGGCGCTACTTCTTTAGGTTTTTTGGGTTTGGCGGGCTTTTTACCTTCTTTGCCCTTGGCTTCCCAAGCTTTTACGGCTTGCGCCCAATCTGCCAATTGTTGGGCGTGGTGTTGGGCGCGTTCCTCTTTTATTTGCTCCAGCAAAGCCTCGGCGGTGGGCAAGTCGCTTTGTTGGGCACGCCACCCCTTGGTCAGTTCTCCTTCAAACGCCTTTTTGAGCACGGCTTGGCGGTACGTTTTCAATTGTGTTTCCGCCTTTTTGAGCGAGGCTATGCCCGCGTCTAACTCACTCAACAACTGCTCTATTTTGGCTACAATGGCGCGTTGTTCGGGGAGGGGGGGGAGGGGGAGTTTTTGAGATTT
>NZ_AAWS01000120.1 GCF_000169175.1 Microscilla marina ATCC 23134 | reverse complement strand
CTTTCAGGTGAGATGGCTTCTTATGTTGGCATACGCCTTTTTGGTTGGCTTAGTAGCAGGGCTGCCACCACTTATCCTATGTCTAATGCCTTAAGCAAATCTTTGCGATACCGTTTGCTTAATGGTACCACATACTGACCTACTTGTACCTCATTTTTTTCCAGGTCTGCATTGTCCACTTTAGCCAGATTGACTATATACGATTTATTAATTTTGAGAAACTGATGACCAGGCAACTTTTGGCTTAGCTCTTTAAAAGTCATTCTTACCTTTAATGGTTGGTCTTTCAACATAATGGTAGAATAGTTGCGGTCTACTTCCAGGTAATAGATGTCCGGAATATGCACCTTTTGTATGCGTCGACCTGCCTTTACAAAAAAACTGTTTTGAATGGCTACATCATTTGCCCACTCGTTGAGGTGAGACGACTTATGGGCATACTTGTGCAAAGCAAGCTCGATGGCTCTTTGTAGTTGAGCTACTTCTACTGGTTTACTCAAATAAGCAAACGGGTTTGTTTGCTTGGCTCTACTGAACGTTTCCTGGTTTTGAAGCGAGGTAAGAAAAATAACGGGAATCATCAAAGACCGCTGTTTCATTTGTTCGGCTACCTCTATACCATCCATTGCCCCCCTGATATGGATGTCCATGAGTATTAGGTCGGGCTGGGTGGCACTCATCAGGCGGAGTGCTTCGTTTGCCTCCTGGGCAATGCCCAGTGAATGGTAGCCCATCTCTTCGAGCATCGCCTGAAGCCCTTGGGCAAAAATGGGGTCGTCTTCTACAATGAGTATATTCATAAATAGTGGTTCATATAGTCAAAAAAAATTAGTTGATTAACCTTCAAACAATGCCGGAACATTTTGTTGATTGGTTGGCGTTTTCTGCCCCCGAAAAGTGACATAAAAAGTAGTGCCCTCGTTTGGTTGGCTATCTACAGTGAGGGTGGCATTGTTGAGGCGGGCAAACTCCTGACACAAGGTAAGCCCCAGCCCCACGCCTTGTTCGCCCCTGAGCCCTTGTTGGCTTTTTTTACCACTTAGCTCAAACATTTGCTTCAGGGTAGCAGCATCCATGCCCACCCCCGAATCTTCGATGGCAAGCACCAACTCATTCTCTTGGTATTGGGTGGTAATTTCAATATTGCCCCCGTCGGGGGTAAACTTGGTGGCATTGCCAATGAGGTTTTGTATCAAACTGGTGAGCGAATGAGGATCTGCCCATAAAACTTGTCCTTGGGGCACCTTATTCTCTATTTGTATGTGGTGTAAATCGAGACTCCCCTGGTAAACTGCCATACAATCTTGTACTTGTTGGTGTAGATCGAGTTCTTCTGGTTGAGGAATTACACTTTTTTGCTGCACCATTGCCCAATCCAATAAGTTATTGAGCAATCGATTAAGCTTTTTGGCAGAGGCATTTATTTGTTCACTCACGGTTTGTACCTTTTCCAGGTCTTGCTTTTTGATATAATGATTGAGCAAATAGTTGACCTGCTGAAACGAAGCCAGTGGCCCCCTTAGGTCATGGGCTATGATACCAAAAAAGCGATCTTTGGTGTGGTTCAGTTTTTTAAGCTCCACCGTACGTTCGTCTACCAATTGCTCAAGCTGAAGCCTTTTTTGTTTGGCTTGTTGTAACCGCCAACTATAGCCCGTTACAATGACTAACAGCATGCACAAAGCCGCCCCTAACCGAAACCAGGTAGTAGCCCACCAGGGAGGAGTTACCCTTATTTTGAGCGTAAGCCCTTGCTCATTCCAAACTCCATCGTTGTTGGCAGCTTTTACTCGCAGGGTGTAACTGCCAGGAGCCAGGTTGGCAAAAGTAATGTCTCGGTGGGTGCCCAATTGTACCACATTCTTTGTGCAAGCCCTCTAGTTTGTAGGCGTATTTACTCTTATAGGCATTATAAT
>NZ_AAWS01000119.1 GCF_000169175.1 Microscilla marina ATCC 23134 | reverse complement strand
GTTGCCCCCCAACTGCCATCGTTTGATTTTGTTGTGGGGGTTTTGACTGGGTTTGCCTCCGGCTACCTTGGGCGGTGGTGGTACTTGAGCGCTTGCCGCCATTGCCCATAAACATACACCCAACCAAAGGGCAAAAGGCTTTACACAAAATTGCATGGTGAGTAACCGTTTTCTACTTGTTTTCTAAACTAATTAATTTTGTATTGGCCACTATTAGTCTTTAGGCTTTTCCAAACTTTTTTCTATAGCTTTCAAGCGGCTTTTCAAGTCGTTCAATTCGGCTTTGAGGGCCTTATGTTGGCTTTTCACATCAGCTAATTCGGCTTTGAGGTTCTTATGTTGACTTTTCAAGCCAGTCAATGCTTCCTTGATCTTTTTGTTTTTAGCCTTGAGTACCTGGGCTTGTTTATCCAGTTTATCATTGTTTTTACGCAAGTCTTTGACTGCTTCTACCAATATCGGGATCAACCCTATATAGTTTACCGAGTAATAGCCATCTGCTCCTTTCATTACCAACTCAGGGTATACTTGCGCAAGCTCTTGGGCAATTATACCAACTTGCTTAGTCTTTAAAAAGCGTTTTTCTTTAAATTCTTCGGTACGAAACTTATACGAGGTACCCCTCACTTGGCTTAACTTGGCCACTACATCGGTACTCAAAGGTTGGATGTTTTTTTTGTAGCGGATGTCTGAGGTCAGCTCAATTCCATTAGCATATACTCTCTCAGTGGCATGAATATTACCATCTACCTCAAGTTTATAAGCTGGTGTAGTGGTACCAATGCCTACATTGCCGTTTAAATCAATGCGCATTCTTTCATAGCCCGCATAATTCTGTCCGGCGGTAATCACATCGCCAGTCAACACACCACCCGCAGTATGAAAACTAATCCCTTCATTGAACATTAATCTAATGGCTTGCCCTCCATCTATAGGGTTGACAAACTGCATTTTAACATTTTCAGTAGTCGAAACTCTTACATTATTGCCTAAAACAGTAGCTAAACCATTACCTGTTTCACCTAAATGAACATACTTACCTACTCTTATGTTTACTAAGCCCGCGCTGCCTATGTGAAGTTTGTCTTGTGGGTCAGTAGTACCAATGCCTAATTTCCCATCACTGGTCAGGCGCATTTTTTCGCTGCTGCCAATGCTAAAAATGGTATTGCCTCCGGTTTCATTATCTAAAGTAACTCCTGTGCTACTGCCGGGCTTTTTGATGGTAAGACGAGAAGTTTGTGCCTGACTGATGTTACCCATACCTAAAGCAAAAAAAGCCATGAGGCTCAAGGTAACTAATATAGAATTGTGTTTTTTCATCACTTTTTGTTCTTATAAAAAAAAATAGTTTAACCATTATTGTACAAAGCTAAAAGTGTGTATTGTACCTGTTTTTTTAGCTTGTCAATTATCTATACCTATATCGGGTAGGCAGTTTGGACACTTTTTTATGTATTTTAATCTATAAAAACACTAACCAGTTAATAATCAAATATTTACGAATAATACATTTTTTTACTGCTATTACTTTTCGACGGCTTTTTGCACTTTTTTAAATTCTCTTTGGGGAACCAATCAGGTGGTTTTTGAAGGGGTAGTGAAAAATAAGTGTTCGTTTTAAAGGTAACTCATTTTTCACCACCCCTTACTACTGCTATTTGTTTGCCTGCCTCCTGATCAATTTTTCCAGGGTTGCCAGGCGGGTTTTCACATCAGTTAGTTCTGCTTTGAGGGTTTGGCTTTGGTTTTTCAATTCTCCGTTTTTCTTGCGCAAGTCTTTGATTGCCTCTACCAATACAGGCATTAGTCCAGTGTAGTTGACCGCATAATAGCCATCTGCTCCCTTAGTCACAACTCAGGTATACCGTGATGAGTTCTTGGGCGATGATCCCATTTGCTTGCCCTTAGAGAGTTTTGGCTTTGACGCTTCGGTACGGACTGGTAGAGTGCCCTTACTGGCTGAGTTAGT
>NZ_AAWS01000118.1 GCF_000169175.1 Microscilla marina ATCC 23134 | reverse complement strand
GTGGCGAGCGAGTATTGTTTGAGAATATTTCTTTTGGAATTAACAAAGGACAAAAAGTGGCGTTGGTAGCAAAAACGGCACAGGCAAAACCTCTTTGCTGAAAATATTGACCGGAAAAGATGGCAGCAACGGTGGTGAGGTAGTGTTTCATAAAGATGTACACGTGGGTTTTTTAGACCAAAACCCTGATTTTGGCAGTGCCGAAACCATCATCGAGGCAGTGCTCAACTCTAACAACCCCGTAATTCAAGCCATTAAAACATACGAAGAAGCCTTGCAAAACCCCAACAACGCCCAGAAAATGGAAGAAGGGCTGGCACAAATGGATACCCACAAGGCTTGGGACTACGAGCTTAAGATCAAGCAAATATTGTCTAAGCTAAGGGTAGACGACCTGGAAAAACGCATAGATACCTTGTCGGGGGGACAAAAAAAACGGGTAGCACTTGCCAAAGTATTGATTGACGAACCCGATTTTTTAATTTTAGATGAGCCTACCAACCATTTAGACCTAGACATGATCGAGTGGTTGGAAAACTACTTATCTGCTTCGCAACTCACCCTATTGATGGTGACTCACGACCGTTATTTCTTAGACCGGATATGTACCGAAATCATTGAACTTGACCGCCAAACCTTGTTTCGCTTTAAGGGCAATTATGAATACTACCTTGAGAAAAAAGCGGAGCTTACCCAACAGGCTTCCTCAGAGGTAGAAAAAGCCCAAAACCTGATGCGCAAGGAACTGGACTGGGTACGTCGCCAACCCAAAGCAAGGGGTACCAAGGCCAAGTATCGCCTGGATGCCTTTGATGAACTAAAGAAAAAAGCCAACAGTGGGGTTTACCAAAAAGAGGCCAATATGGGGGTAAAAATGAGCCGCATGGGTAAAAAATTCTTGAAATAGAAAACCTCTACAAGAACTATGGCGACCTAAAAATGGTGGAGAATTTTAGCTATGTGTTTCAGCGTAGAGAGCGCATAGGTATTGTAGGACAAAATGGGGTGGGTAAATCTACTTTTTTGAACTTACTCACGGGTAAAATACAACCCGATAGCGGCGAAATAACCAAAGGCGAAACCATTGTGTATGGGTATTATACCCAAGAAGGAATCAAACTACCCGAAGACAAACGAGTAATAGAGGTAGTACAAGAAATAGCCGAAGAAATAGAACTGGACAAAGGACAAAAATTGTCTCCGGCACAATTGCTTGAACGCTTTTTGTTTGACCGAGATAAACAATACAACTATGTGTCTACCCTAAGCGGAGGCGAGCGCCGCCGTTTATACTTGCTTACGGTGTTGGTACAAAATCCCAACTTTTTGATTTTGGATGAGCCTACCAACGACCTCGATTTGCTCACGCTCAACGTACTGGAGGAGTTTCTGACCGATTTTGGGGGATGCTTGATCATTGTTACACACGACCGTTATTTTATGGACAAGCTTGTTGACCACTTGTTTGTGTTCGAGGGCGAAGGTTTTATCAGAGACTTTAACGGCAAATACCGCGAGTACCGTGAGTTTAAACACTTGCAAGAGCTAGAGAAAGAAAAAGAAAAGAAAGAAAGCAAACAAGGGAAACAGAAAGAAGAAAAGTCGACCAAGAAAACCGCTGATGACACCCAAAAACGTAAGTTGAGCTACAAAGAACAGAAGGAATATGAAGGACTAGAGCAGGAAATTGAACAATTGGAGGAGAAAAAAGACGAGCTGACCGAAAAACTAAATTCAGGCACGCTAGACCACGAAGAATTGCAAAACACGTCTCAAAAACTTGGAGAAATCATAGATTTAATTGACTCTAAAACAGAGCGTTGGCTAGAGTTGGCCGAATTTATTTAGTTTTTATGGTTACCAATTAGCCTGCCTACGTATAAATAAACAAAAAGTTGTTGGTTTGGGTTTTAAATTCAAACTCCTCTTTTATAATCAAAAATGGCATTCATTTTGTCTGCCCAAAGTGAAATTAAACTAAAAGCTATACATTCATCGAAGCTTTGCATATTGATGCAAGTACCGTTCTACCACAGGTATTTTAAAAATTGTTACCCCAGCTAATATTGAGTAATATGAAAAGCACTT
>NZ_AAWS01000117.1 GCF_000169175.1 Microscilla marina ATCC 23134 | reverse complement strand
TTGATGCTTTGGCTTAGTGGGTGTTTTGCCCTAAATCAAAAAACAAACGAGTTTTTATACCAGTTGTACTACCAAGCCATCATACACCTGAATAACCTTATGAAAAAGACCTTATACTTTCTTATCATCTACTGTTTGCTGACAGCCCACTTGTGTGCCCAAACTACGGAGACTTATTTTACAAGCTACCCTACCCTATCGCCCGATGGCAACACGGTTATATTTAGTTATGAAGGTGACCTCTGGAAACTCCCCCTTGATCAACAACAAAGGGCAGCAACCCGTATTACAGCCATGCAAGGGCTGGAAACCCGCGCCAAGGTATCGCCCGATGGCCAATGGTTGGCTTTTTCGGCAAGTCAGTATGGCAACACAGATGTGTTTTTGATGCCTATGAAGGGAGGCGAAGTTGTTCAACTTACTTTTTATGACAGTTTTGACCATGTAGAGTCGTGGTCGTGGGACTCTCAATGGATTTATTTCTCATCTAATCGCTACAATCAGTACAGCACCTACAAGGTAGCCGCTAAAGGGGGGACTCCTCAACGAGTATTTGATCATTACTTTCACACTGTGCACAACCTGTTTGAGCACCCTACCAATGGAGAGTTGTTTTTTAATGAAGGCTGGGAAAGCAAAGCTTTTATTCAGCGAAAACGGTACAAAGGGGCGTTTAACCCTGACATTCAATCTTATAACCCTCAAACGAACACCTATAAAAAATACACCCAATACAAAGGCAAGGACTTATGGGCTACCTTAGACCAAAAAGGCAATATTTATTTTGCCTCTGACGAAAACACTGGAGAATATAACTTGTATACCTTTAGGAATGGACAAAAAACAGCTTTAACTAAATTTGATGATGCAATCAAACATCCTTTTGTGAGTGCCAATGGGCAGCGGGTAGTTTTTGAAAAAAATTATCAATTGTATATTTATAAAGTAGCTTCAAAACAAAGCCAAAAATTAGACATTCAAATATATAAAAATAACACCCTCAAAAAAAATATTACCTTTCGTACTCAAGGGTTTATAAGGGCATACGACATAGCACCTGATCATAAGAAAATTGCTTTTGTGGCAAGGGGTGAATTATTTGTATCGGATATTAAAGGAAAGTATATCAGGCAAATAACTACCAAACCCGACGATCGGGTAGTAGAGGTGCACTGGCTCAAAAACAGTCAACGTCTATTGTTTAGCCAAACAGTGGGGGGATACTTGAATTGGTTTATCATTGATGCCAATGGTCAAGGTAAAGAAAAGCAACTGACTGCCGATAAGCAAAACAATCGTTTATTGAGCTTTAATAGTGATCGAAGCAAAGCGGTATATTTAAGTGGGCGTAACGAAGTAAGGATAATTAATTTACGATCTTTCAAAAATGAAACAGTGGCTAAAGATGAACTATGGGGTTTTCAAAACGACTTGCCCGTATTTTCGCCCGATGGTCAATACATTGCTTACACAGCTTACCGCAATTTTGAGCGGGATATTTTTCTGTATCATATCAAAAAGAAACAGTTGATACAACTCACCAAAACAGGGATTTCTGAAGTATCGCCACGTTGGTCGCCCGATGGCAAATATATTTATTTTGTATCTAATCGCTCCCGTCCTTTTTATCCTTATGGCATCACCAATGGCACCCATGTATACAGGCTGGCACTAGACAAATTTGATGCGGAGTTTAGGTCTGAAAAATTTGATGAGCTATTTGACAAGAAAAAGCAAAAGAAAAAAGGCAAAGAAGCTGAGAAAAAGAAAAAAAGAAGAAAGAAACAGCGCTCAAAAAAAACCAAAGTAACCATCAATTTTACTAATTTGTGGTCACGCCTGGAACTGGTAAGCCCTCGCAGTGGAACACAGGCAAGTGTGTATGTAACCCAAAAAGGCAAAACTACCCAAGTATTGTTTACCTCAAACCACGAACGAGGCACCACTTTTCAGATTTGGCAAAAGATGTACAAGCCTTTTGAAAAACCCAAAACCAGCAAAATAAAACGCAGTCGCAACTTTAGTCTCAACAATATTCGAGAAGTAAAAGGACGCCTCTACTTGCTTACTTTTGGGCGTGTGTATAAAATTAGTGGTAGTCGTATGTCAAGCATTACGCTGGCGCATAGTTTTCAAAAAAACTTTGCCC
>NZ_AAWS01000116.1 GCF_000169175.1 Microscilla marina ATCC 23134 | reverse complement strand
CACACTGATACGCTGCGGTAAGGCATATTATACTTACCATCAGGGGGTGTGGCATCGGTAAGGCAAGAAGACCACAAAGGTAAGTTCAAGGAATTGTGGAAGTTTACATACAATGCTCAAAAACAACGTACTTCGTGGACTATCTATAGCAATGAGGTAGGTACTATTCTCAAGTATTACTTCTCTTATGTAAGAGACGCCAAAGGCAATGTGGTAATGGTAAAGAATATAAATGGGGCAACATTTCGAGAGTACAGTTACGAGGAAAGTTTAAGCCCACTGGCTTTGTTTAACCCCGACTTGTGTTTTTTTATTGCTACCAACCGAGACCTATGGACCAGGGAAGTCGACGCAATTAAGTTTGAGGAGAATGAGTTTAGAGGCTTTTTACCCATACGCAATATCAAGAGTGAACAAACGGGTAGCTTAGAGCTGTTCAATTACCTGTTGAACCACAAAGGTGTTGCCACCCAAAAAATAGCCTTTTTTGCTGCTACTTATAAGATGCAAGGCTGTAGTTTTTAAGTAGGTTTTAGGAACTAGGTGCTAGGAACACCCTGCTCTCTGGGTAACTACACTTTTTATATCACGTTGATTTTTAGCGACTTATAAAAACCGTAGTTCAAAACCAGCGTACTACTTTGCTGGGTAGTTTTCTGGCCAGACTAAACACATTATAAAAATGTTGTAACCGCATATATTTCGTTTCTGATGAACATTTGCCTTGTTTGCTGCACTTGCTTTTTTGTAAAAAACATGGGGCGTTTAGTCTGGTTTTCTGGTATGTGGGTTTTTGAGCTTGCAAAAAAAACTACTATTTTGTGCCCAAAGTAGTTTTAAACACTCATTAGTCAACCTAATCATACCATGCAACTCGTCGACTGGAAAGCCAAGGGGACATATTTTACCTATAAAAATCAATCAATATTTTATGTACAAGCAGGGCAAAATGCCCTCCAACCCGATAAAGCGCATGTATTGCTCATACACGGGTTTCCTACTTCGTCGTGGGACTGGCACAAGGTATGGCAACCTCTCACCGAAAAATTTGTGGTAACGGCTCTTGACATGATAGGTTTTGGATATTCGGCAAAGCCTTACAAATACCATTACAACATTCACGACCAGGCAAGCTTACACGAGGCACTCCTGACTGAGTTGGGCATCAAAAAATGCCACATACTTGCCCACGATTACGGCGATACCGTAGCACAAGAAATGTTAGCTGCTTTTTTAGACCGAGCCAAACAAGGCACTCTTCAGACAGGTGTAGAAATTCAATCGCTTTGTTTGCTCAATGGCGGGTTATTTCCCGAAACTCACCAACCCCGTACCATTCAAAAAATGCTCATTAGCCCGCTGGGGGTATGGGTAACAAAGCTGATGAATAAAAAACGTTTTAGTCAAAAGTTTTCGGAGGTATTTGGTACCCATACGCAACCTACCAGCCAGGAACTGGATGATTTCTGGCAACTCATTTCTTTGAACAATGGCCATAAAATAGGGCACAAACTGATTCGCTATATGAACGAACGCAAGGTATACCGCGAACGCTGGGTGGGTGGGCTCAAAAACTCTATAGTACCTATCAGGCTTATCAACGGACCCGCCGATCCAGTATCGGGCAAGCACATGGTGGCACGTTATAAAGAAGTGGTGAATAATCCTGACGTGGTGATGCTTGACGATGGTATAGGGCATTATCCTCAGGTAGAAGACCCTGAAGGCGTGTTACAGGCTTTTTTAGCATTTGCAAAAAGGTAGTCGATAAGGTTCTAGGAACTAGGTGCTAGGTGCACCCTGTTTAACTACGTTGAACTCATCACAGCAAGCTGCTGCAGATTCGGCTCATAAGCAACTAACAAATCCATAGTACGCTTATTTTCAATGGGTTATAAACTTATTGGTTAAAAGCCCTCCTCTTCAACACAACTTATTACTGCTTTCCCTTCAACAGGGCACATACAAAAATCCCCAAAAAGTATTGAGTACCTTTTGGGGATTTTTTGATAACGTTTCAGAGTTTGTGTAAATTCGTTTTTTGAGTACTGATTACCAGAAGTTTAAACGAAAAAGACATACAGAACGAAAAGTACTCGTTTTTTATATACAGCAAAAACTTATGCCTGGCAAAAGGTGAACATATACGC
>NZ_AAWS01000115.1 GCF_000169175.1 Microscilla marina ATCC 23134 | reverse complement strand
ATTTTGAAGACTACATTTTTTTCGTCTTCATCCAGCAAAGCAATCAATTTTACCTTTTCAGTGAGGCTTTTATCTCCTATAGTTATTTCTTCAGGTACATTCCCGTCAAAATTAACAAGCTCATCAATAGTCATCTCAAAATATTTAGCAATTGCATTGGTTGCTTCAAGTGATAAGTCCCCACTAGTGTGCATTTTAATGCGTTCCTTTTTTCTACGAGTGAGGAATGCATTTGTTTCTTTCAGCCCCCGCTGGTGTAAGTCGCCTCGGGTGCGCCGCCTTACTCAATATAGATTAAGTTAAAATCAGTTTGCTTGTACCACTCAATGGTACAAAGTTAGAGGTGGTGACCGTACCAATGCGGGCGAAGTATTGAAATATTACGCATCTCACGGCAAACGTACTTGTATATAGTTGATTTGTTTGATATACCATTTTTTCTTGTCAATAAAGTTACAGGTGAAAAGTACCAGGCATAGCTCACTATTAAAGCTGGCCTACCCCTCCTGCACCATCATTGCCCCATTGATCTTACGGACAATCTCCTGTACAATAAAATCGGCTGATTGTTGCACCTCCTGACCTTTGGCATCCAGGTTGTTGATGCTGTCTACGTTCATGCCGATGATGTTGCCAATGGTAATATTGATATTGACCTGTTTGCTGCCTCCGCCTGTGATTTTGTTCATGCCACTCGCACTGGTGGCCCCACTGCTGCCCTCCGGGGTTGCCTTGGTGGTTTTACCAGATTGTTTAGTGGGGGCAATCAAGGTGTTGAAAGCCGCACCAGTCATCGTATCCACCGTTTTTTTCTTGCGGTCTTCGTTGAACTGGTCTATCTCATCCTGTAGTTTTTTGAAGCGTTTTTTGCGTTCTTTTTCTTCCTTTTCCTGTTGTTCTTCGGCGGGAGTTTTAGGCTTTGGCTTTTGGATTTTATCCTTTTGTTTTTGACTCACGCTGTCTGCTTCTTTCGACATCACCCCAATCAGGCGTAGCCCTTGTTTGATCTTGTTGAACACCCAGCTAAACTTGTCAATCAACCAGTTGAACAAATCGCCTATGCCACCAAATACTTTGCCCACAATGGTACCCAAACCTTCAAAGGCAACCCCTACCACTTTGAGCAAAATGCCCCCAATCCACAAAAAGAGCTTACCCAAAGGAGTGAGCAGACGTAAAATCACCCGAAGTACCGGACGCAAACCATTGATCACGGCAGTGACTCCTCCCATGACACTCCCCAGCAAGCCCCCTACATCTACATTTGCCCGAAACGAATCGGCAAGCTGGTAGACAAAAGGTAGTACCATATTTACTACCCCGGTAATTGCCTTCCAGATGTGACCAAAATTATCTATTAAGGTGTTTGCCACGTTGAGCACCACTTCAATGAGAGGGGATAATGCCCCAATCAGGTTGCCCGCAATGTTCCACACGTCCTGGCTGACTATCAGCAGGTTGGTGCGCAGCCCACCCAGGAGTTGCTGAAGACGATCTTTCATGGGGGCAAAGGTAGTGACCAGGCGACCAATCAACCCTGAGATATTAGCAAGCATCGTGGCAATAAAAGGCGAGACAAAGCTGACTGCCTGGGCAATGCCCTGTACCACTTCTTTTACGCCAAGTGAAGCATTGCCAAAGTCGCCCAGACTACCTTGTGCCCCCAACAAATCGCGTTTGAACTGCCCAAAGGCTTTACGTAAAGGTGCAAAAGCATCGCTGAGGGTTTTGTAATACGTTCCGAAGTTTTCGCCCAGGTTGCTCAGCACCCCTATCATTGATTGAGTCATCCGGCGCAGGAAAGGGTCAAAGCGGTCGCCGATTTCAATCATCAACCCACTAAAAGCTGACTTTGCCTTGGTGACATCCCCCGCCAGGTTATCTTCCATGGTTTTGGCCATTTTTTTGGCAGTACCTTCAGAAGTTGCCAGAATCAGATTGTACGCCTTGAGTGCCTCCGCTCCTTTGAGTACAGTCTCTCCTCCATTTTTGAGGGCAGCCTGCAAACGTTTTTCCCCAATGAGTCGCTTCATCAGCGCTACCTGGGTGGCATTGGTGGCATCAATTTGTATTTTTTTTCGGGTGTCAAGTAAAGTTGAAAAGTTTTTAAGCGCGTTGGCGCCAAAAAGAGTAGATAAAGTCGCTTGCTTTTGCCTGTCAGTCATATTGGCGGTGACCCGTTCAAGCTCCTGGGTCATGCTGGCCAGCC
>NZ_AAWS01000114.1 GCF_000169175.1 Microscilla marina ATCC 23134 | reverse complement strand
TTGGGATAATATACAGGGTCAGGCAAAGACTCAAAACGTAAACGAATATGGGTGCCTACCTCCAAACTCAAACCAGTAGTTTCAGGAGGAGCTACCGCTAACTCCACAAAATCAGCCATGGGTGTAGTAGGCATTGGCTTTGCCCCATAAACCTCTATATATTGCTGACGGTAACGATAGAATATCTTGGAAGAAAAATTTTTCTTGCGGCAATACTCGGCAGCAGTTAGTCCTAGCTCATAGCTTTCCGACACCATCTTAAATATCTTCGCACGATCATATTGTTTGCTCATCGTATTGGGTGTTTAGTGATTTGATGATGCAAAGCAAATACAAGCAAGTCGTTTTTCATATACCCCAGCCGATGAGTGGATACAACTCAAATGAGCTTTTGGATAAGAATGACCCAAAGTTTCAGGAGAGTCAAGAAATCTCTGAAAAAATGTTTGAGCAAATAGTAAGGGTATGTGCAGATACATCCAAGGAGCAAAAAATACTTCGTTGCTTTATAAACGAAGAGCAAAGGTTTTTGAATATGATCATATCAGATTAAGGGTATTAGAAATTACCAAAACAATGAAGACTCGTACAATTACTGAGAAAGTTTTAAGCTTTCATGGTAGTGCCAATGCACCTGAACTCGCTATTTATGTGGTAAAAATAGTGTTGCCTACTTTTTATGAATTATACCTTAACTATGATGAGCCACATCATACAGATCCAGACTATTATAAACATGGGTTGGATGGCAGAGTATGGTATCGCCTTACTGATGAAACAACAATTCAATGGACATTGCTGCTTGCCAAAATCTGTAGGGATGAGGCTAAAGTTAGTATTATCATCAATGAAGAAACTTTTGAAGTATTAGACATACAAAAAGTGGAAGGGTAACCCAGCACCCGCTCTTTTAAGTCTCCTGCGGAAGACTTGGCACAACGGGGGTACTTGATCCTGCACTATCTGACTTACCCTTAATGATTAATGACTGGCTTAAGTATATGCTCTCTCAACCCTTCGATGAATTAAATGCACAAGCCCTCAAAAATGATTATCAAAAACTTCTTGCTGGAGAAAAAAACGAGTTATTGAGAACTACAAAAAAATTTCATAAAAACACACGCTTTTACATCATAACACATAAAGACTTCTTGTTTTTTAACGAGATATATAAAAAAGGTAAGGCCTCAGAAAACCCAAGCTCTACTGCACGATATTGGATTCCTAAATATAATTTGCGAGGAAAAATTGCGCCTGTTGCAACATACATTTTCCACCTCAAAGTAATAACCTCACAAGATATTGAATATATTAAGTCCCAACTTAGCTTGGGTGAGAGGGTTATTTTATTGACAGAGTATAAAATATTTCAGAATTATAGACATAATGCAAAATTCAAGCAACTCAAACAAGAGCTCTTTGGGTCAGGTGATTTAAGAGACATGGCGATGTATTTTTTTTCTAAGGGTCCAGGAATGACTGATACTAGATATGATGAGTTTAAAAATATAATGACAAAGAGGTACGGTCGTTACTTGAAAAAAATTAAGGAAAAATACTCTTATTTAATTGAGGAAGTGTTAAGGGATGCCAAGCAAGTTTTCTTAGACAAGCAAATGATCACTGATTTTTTTACTGATAAATAGATGGTATGCAACAACAAACGCTTTTTTGTGCTATAAGATCTTCTAATGCAGGTAAGATTGATGTAGACTTAATTCCTGCCCCAAGGCAAAATTACCTTTTGGTTACAGAAGAAGCATTGAATGATACATTGAACTGTGAATATGTGGAATTAGCCTTTTTATGTTTGAGTTATGCTATGCTTCAAGGAGACAATGCTTATATATATACCGATATAAGTGCACTTCAGTTAAAACGAGTTGCTCCTAATGCTTGGCTCGAAGAGTTTAGTCTTTGGGAGCATAGTTTTTGGCGAGATAAGGCTCATCTAAACATTCCACAAGATCACCCTCATTATCAACATAAAAAGGTAACATACTTTGAGGGTAAATTGCTTTCTATATGGACTTTTATGGTGAAATTTGAAAATGACTCTCAGATATACACCTTTACGGTACAAAGTGAGGTAGAAGTGCTATGGGTTATACATATACTACAGTCTTATCGTGATAATAAAGCATTGGGTATACAGCTTGATCAGAGTCAAAAAGACATTAAAGATATTCAATGGTTACGTGCATCTGGTAACAAGTTTAGAGTACAAGGACCTTTTATGGGGTACCCACGTGAGATAGCAACCTCAACATCACCTACTTCTTTTGAAGTTACTACTCACTTGATTAAAGAAGCTGTATTGCCAATGCAAGTAAGAGAAGGTGATAGTACCCAAATATTTCTGATGGTAAACTGCCCTTTCTTAAATGATGAGGTCTGTATACTAGATTCAATTGAGGTAACATTAAGATCAGTTACAAAAACGAACTTTTTTTCTGCAAAACTCTATGAAATAATGCTTTTAAAAAACAATAACCAACAAGTTTTCTTGGGAGATACTCCTTGTAAATTCACTTCTAATTTC
>NZ_AAWS01000113.1 GCF_000169175.1 Microscilla marina ATCC 23134 | reverse complement strand
AACCCAAACCAGTATTGTCAGCTGCGCCCCCTATCATTGTCAAGCCTTTTGCCTTGTCCGGAATCTTCAAACTAGGGGCAGTTACCAATACCTCGCTTCCAGCGTGTTGTTCTATATAAATGTTGCCTACCAACTCCTCTACCTTTAGTTTTTCTCCTTTGCCCAAACCTATTTTAAACTCCTGAGCAACAGTATCAAACACTACCAAACTTGTCAATACAAGACCAGCCACTATTTTTATGAGATGTATATTCAATAACTTTTTCATTGTTTCTGATTTTTTTCTTATGAATGAGTTTCTTGGTTTATATGATTTTTTTCAAGCTTATATCGCTTTCAGGTTATTCTGTATTACCTCTTTTACCTTTTCAGGAATTTCCTTGTCATTTTTCAATATTCTTTCAATGGGTTCCTTCACCCTTTTGTCTTTCAGGGCAAGCAGCATGTTCACCATCGCAATTTTTACTACCGGGTCGGTTTGGTGGCTAATAGACACAATGAGCGCATTGCGTACTTTGGGGTTATCTTTGTACACAAACAAAGCATTGGCAGCTGCCAATCGCACGTTTTGGTTCTCATCACTGTTTAGGGTGTTAATCAAAGCATCAATTGCCTGGTCGTTGTTATCGGTGAAGTTACGCGCGGTGGTTTTTACCGCTTTTAAGCGTTCGCTGGCCGAAGGTTTCTTTAGTTTTGCCAACGTTGCCTGCATTTCCTGCAATTGCTTTTGCACCGTATCATTTTGGTTGTTTTGCGCCACTTTGGGGGTTTCTACTGACAAGCGTCCAGCAAAAAAACTTGCTACTACCAACAACAAACTAGCTGCTATACCTATGCCCCATTGTAAACTGCTTCGGCGAATCTGCACCACACCAGTATCAAGTTGAGCAGTGTTTTTGTTTACCTCCGCTGTTTCGTTTGACGGCTCTGTGTCTTCCTTCATTGCAATCATTTTTTCCAATTGCTTGTCAAACTGATCGCCCAATTTTGCTTCGCTTTGTGCCTGGGCAAAAAACTGGAATTGCACCTGGTACTGACGAAGTTGCACCGGAATTTTTTGCTCATCTTGGGTAAAATACTCTATAAGCAGGCTTTCTTCTTTTAGGGTGGTGTCTCCCTTGTAGTATTTTTCTAATAATAGCTCAATTTTTTGTGAGTCCATAGTTATGGGTATTTGTCAAAACATCTCTAACTTTTTTGCGTGCCCGCGATAAATTTACCCGGACATTGTTAATGCTCAATTGCACTACTTTGGCAATTTCTTCAAACTCCATCCCCTCTACATCGCGCATTTGAATAATCATTTTTTGCTGTTCAGGCAAACGGTCAATGACCCGCTGAATAAGGCTGGAAGTATCTCGCAACTCGGTTTTTCTATCGGGTGCAGTCGCTCCCGACCTTATAGGCGCCTGTTGGTCAATGTCTACATTTTGGTTGCGCTTGGCTTTGAGTTTGTCAAAACATTTGTTTTTGATCATGGTCATTGCCAATGCCTCCACACTATTGTATTGGTCCAACTTGTGCCGTATATCCCAGAGTTTGAGAAAAACATCTTGTACTGTATCTTCTGCTTCTTCGTGGTTTCTCAATAACCTAAAAGCAAACCTAAACAACTTGTTTTTGGTAGAAAGTACTTCTATTTTAAATTCTTTTATTTCCATTCCTTATTGCTCTCATAAAGGTAGACGGGCTCGATAATCAAACATTACAACTGAGGTGAAAAAAAACTTGTAACAAAAGTTAAGTTGCTGTAAAACAACTAATTAAATAGGTAAATTAATTAAAAAATATTTTTAAAACTTTAGCTAATTTTATTTAGCAAATGCTTTTTATTTTAACAATAAGCTTGTACATTTAACCTGTAATCTAACAAAAGTCATTTGATACGCTTAGGAACGTGATCGCCCCGTAAACGGGATTTCGGGCATAGCCCTCAACAATAACTGTCCGGTTTAGAACATATTAGCTTCGCAGAGCTTGAACTTCGTTCTGCGGTTCTCTTTACTGACTTTCGTTACTTTTATTGTCCGTAGCGCTGCTACGCCCGCAAAAAGTGCTTCAGTCAGCCTTGAGTTTATGACCTCAATCTCGACACTTATTTTGAACATGTTCCTTAGTACAATTTCTGATGGTATTATAGTCAAATACTAAAAAATTATGTCAACATAGAATATAACCAGCTTTTTAGTTGTCTAACCAAAAGATTTTACCCTAAATTGGCTCACTTTATTTTTTTACAGATTACATAATCAATAGTCCATAGTATTTAGTCGATAGTCCATAGCTGATTTGAGTAAATGTTCACCTTGTTAAATGCTGTAAACCAGTATTTTATATTAAGATTGTGTACTCACTTTATTTTTAAAAGTGTTTCGGTTTTACGCCTAAGTGATCTTTCATAAATAACTGATAACCAGCAAACAACTTTGACTAAAATCACTGCGGAGTATTGATAATAATTCGCACCAATATCATTACACCTATTATTACTATTATTTAATGCAAATGAAAAAGCAGTTTGTATACTTCTGTTCCTTTACCTGTTTTGTC
>NZ_AAWS01000112.1 GCF_000169175.1 Microscilla marina ATCC 23134 | reverse complement strand
GAAACCTCTACTAAGTCTTCGGCACGAATGCCCAATAGCTGCTGGTAATGCAAACACTGGGCTCTTAAGTCTTCCTCCAGGTGCTCGCCCTTGTTGCCTATAGCCTCAATTTCGGCAAAGCTACCCAATTGGTCTACCTCATCTATATGAAACTTGACATTGTCGATAAAATAAATCTCACGTTTTTTCTTTACTACCACCAACTCACCCAAAGCATTGGTCAAAATTTGTTTGAGGGTAGACTCAGGGTTCGACTTATACAGCAATACTTCTGAAGTTTTGGCTTCTGCCTGATTGGGACGGTAGTATTGAATGAGGTGATTTTCAATGTTGCCTTCCCGCAATTTGAGGCGTCCCTTATGTACTTTAAAATAAGTATCTGTCTGATAATCTACTCCTTTGAAATAGGTCTTGTTTTTTTCTAAAAAAGTCCTGATTTGGTCAGCTTTGGCAGTGCGTGCCTTAATTTCTACTAATAGGTGTTGCATATTTGTACAATGATTTAATTTTTGGTGCCTTACTTGGCAATGAAGCACTCGCTTAAGCCGCAGTTCTCAAAGTTTATACGCAGGTGCTTCACTTTTACCTTTCTTGCTTTTGCAAATATGCGAAAAAATTCATTGATTATAATATTTTGTAGCATTGTTGTTTGCCATGGAGCTTATCAACCCAAATCTTTATTGGAAAGTGTTGTGGGGCATTTTGAGGGTGTTTTTTAGCGCTCGGTTTTATAACAAAGCAGGATTGGTAGCAACACACAAAAACCCAAATCAGTGGCATCCGATTTGGGCTTTCTATTTTATTGAAGAGCGAATTGTTTGCCTTGCCACCTAAAACTTAAGGCCTCTTACTTTGGTATTCACTAAGTTATTTTGCAGCAAGTTGCGCTCACCTAAAGGTAGTTTGTCGAACTGCATTTTAAAGCTTTGTAAGTTTTTTAGATTGCCCAGGCTTTTTGGTAACTTTTGCAGGGTAGAGTTGTTCCACAAGTTGAGCGTTTGAAGGTTTTCGAGCTTGCCCAGGCTTTCGGGCAGTTCGGTAAGCTGGTTATAGGCCAAGTTCATTTTTTTGAGCTTTTTTAAGCCCCCAATGCTCTCTGGTAAGCCTTCCAGGGCATTGCCCCAACTGTCCAGGCTCTCTAGGTTTTGTAACTTACCAATGCTTTCGGGCAATTTGGTCAGGGCATTTTTGCGCAATTGTAAGTTTTTGAGTTTTTCTAACCCACCCAAACTTTCCGGGAGTTTTTTCAACGCATTTTCTCGCAAGTCCAGGCTTTCCAGGTTTTTAAGCTTGCCCAGGCTTTCAGGTAAGCCAACCAAACGGTTAGCATCCAGGTTCAGCCGCTTCAACTGTTGCAAGTTGCCCAGGTTTTTGGGCAGTTGGGTCAGCGCATTGCCTCGCAGGTTCAGTTTTTCAAGCGCCTGGGCATTCGTTAACTCCTGGGGCAGGTTTTGTAAACGGTTGCGCGATAGGTCAAGCTTTTTTAAGGCAGTGAGTTTGCCCAGTTCTTTGGGTACTGTTTTTAAGCGGTTGTTGTACAAGTCTAACTGCTCAAGCTGCTTTAGCTTGCCCAACTCTTTGGGCAAACCTTCTACCCGATTCATTTTCAGGTTAAGCTTTTTTAGCTGTTGCAAGTCTCCAATTTCTTTGGGAACCGTCTTTAGCAAGTTATTTTGCAAATGCAGCTCTTTGAGGCTTTTAAGGCTGCCCAGCTCTTTGGGCAGGGTGCGCAAAGCATTGTTGTTGAGTTTTAACACCTCTAGGTTTTTGAGCTTTTTGAGTTTTTGTACGGGTATTTGGCGCAAGCTGTGTAACTCTAACTTGTATACTTGAGCGGGGGTTTTAAGCGCCTCTTCCAGGTTGGTAAATAGTTTGTTTTTTTTGCGTAACATTTCCCATTGCACCAATAATTTTTTATCGGCCTTGAGGGTAGCGAGCTGGGAGAGCTGAGTCAGTTCAGCGGGTAGTTTTTTGATAGGGTTGCCTACAATATTCAAGTACTTTAATTTATTCAACCTGGCAATGCCTGTTGGCAGTTCCTTTATTTGGTTGTGGGCAAGGTTTAAGGTGTGCAAGTGGCGAAGTTTAAACAAAAACTCAGGCAGTTTGCCCAATTGGTTATGGCTTAAATCTACTATTTGCAAATTTGTGAGTGCAGTTACCTCGCTGTTGATGCTGTCTAGTTGGTCTTGGGCAAGTTTTAGCTCTTGCAAACGGGTAAATACGTGGATATTGCGTGATATGGCTTTGAGTTTTTGCCCCGACAAATCTAAACGGTATACTTTGGTGGGGTCTTTAAGGGCACGTTGCCACGATGTATATACCTTTTCTTTGGCAAGGGCTGCTTCGGTGAGTAGTTGGGGCGGCTGTGCCACTGCTGTAGTGCTCATCAATAAGCTAATGAGCCAGAGGGCGACTATCAAATAGTTCCGATTCTGTGGTAACAATGGTTTGATCTTAAGTTGCATGGGTTTTGTTTTATTTAAAAATAAGCGCCAGTGATTGTTTTACAAAGAGAACCCCAGCCTAAAGCGCCAGGGGCTGGGATAAGGACTCGTGCCTGGGCGGTAGTTGAAATCTCGCAGCAGCGATACATTGATTTGCAACAAACGCAACACCCGCAAACGAATACCTGCCCCTAACAATGGGCTTTGTTGCCACACTCTGGTGGGAGTTCCCTCTGAGTTGGCAGTGAGCAATGCTGGGTTGGGCACGTTGAGCCCTTCATACTC
>NZ_AAWS01000111.1 GCF_000169175.1 Microscilla marina ATCC 23134 | reverse complement strand
CACAGTACAGGAACTGCTGCACATCCTATGATTACAAGTAAGCACCGTGCCCTGATTGATGAGTTGAATGTACCCCCTATTGGTGGAGTAACATTTGAACAACTCATACCGGCACTTGACCAAGCACACCAGCAAATTGATTGGGTACATCTACAAATAAAAAAAGACTTTATAAACCAAGAAGAGGAACAAAAACACTTGACGTACCTTCAAACTACTTGTCAACAAGCCATCGAACGCGCTCGACTGCTACAAAACAAGGTAAGTGAGGAACTGAAAACGGCCATTCGCCTGCTCGCAATGCCCGATACAGAAGACTATACTTATGATGAAGCTATTCAGGAATTAGAAGTTGTAAGAAGAAAGGCTATCGACTTATATAACAAGTCGCAGAGGTTTTTGGCACAACAGGGGGGGTAATTATACACATGTTTTGGGCGCTGTCATAAAGCAAATAGAATGAGACAAACAAACAAAAATCATAGTATAGTATGTGGAATAGGCATATATTTTGACTAGTCAATTAGTCTAATGTGCCAAGTAAAGATCATAGGTTTTGCAATAACAACGCCTTAGCAAAATCATAAGGGAGTTTGCAATAAATAGTCTCCCAAGTTTTGGTGAATGGTTTTGATCAAAGACCAGGCGCATTTTAAGGGCATAGCAGCGCTACGGCCGCAAGATGCAACGAAGTATTTGGACAAAAAAAACGCCTGAAATGGGTAGCTTATTTTTTGTATGCTCCCTAAAGTGTAAGTACATAACTTTCAGTGTATCACCACGAAGTTTTACCGTTTGAGCACTTGAAAAAAGAATTAATGATAAACTGTTTGAGATATATTATATTATTATTGTGTTTATTGTGGGGACAGATGCACTCTACTTTACAGGCACAGTCTACTACAGACAGTTTGCTAACACTTGCCCGCCAAGACGCCCAAAAGCAAAAACTTATACAGTCACTCAGACATTATCTCAAAGCAGTCAACATTGTAGAAAATACTCGCAACCCCCAACTGCTTTCAAACATTTATATAGAAATAGGCAAGGTATACCAATCGGGACGTTTGCATCAGAAAGCACTTAAATATTTTCTACGTGCCGACTCGCTCAATACAGTGCAAAAGAATGATCAATACAAACCAGTATTGCTAGGTTTGATTGGAGGCACTTACCAACAACTTACCCGCTATACCAAGGCGCTGAACTATTTTTCGGCACAAGTAAAATGGTACCAACAACGCAAACAACCCCAACAAATGATGCAGGCTTACCGTCAAATGGTGGTTTGTCATCAAAGGCTCAAACAATACCCGCAGGTACTGGAATACAACAAGAAAATTTTGACTCTGGTACAACAACAACCAAACAAAACTGCCGAAATAGCTACTCTCAACAATATAGGGTTTGCTTATAAATACCTTAATGACTACCCCAACGCACTGAAATATTTTAAACAATCACTGGAGGCACAACGGGTGTTGGGAACCCCTGCCACCGAGCAGTTGCCTACTCAGGTAAACATTGCCATTACTTACCAAAACCAAGGCAGGTACAATGAGTCTATAGATAAATTGCTCCAGGCAATCAAAGTTGCCGAAAAAGCGGGGAAAAATGCCGAAAAAGCCCAATTATACGACTTGCTGGCACTGGTGTATTACTACCAAAAAGACTACTACAATGCTTTACAATACAATGAACAGTCTATAGAAATAGCACAATTGCTCAATGATCGGGATATTTTGCAGGCGGTATACAAAACCTCGTCATTGATTCACCAAAAAAGGGATGATTATGAAAAAGCCCTGAACAGCTTTCGTAAACATTTGTCTATCAAAGATTCGTTGGTGCTGGAAGAAAGCCTTAAAAAACAAGACTTAGCTCAGCAAAAGTTTGTGGTAGAAAGGGCAGAAAAACAAATAAAGCTCATTATGGCAGGAGAAGAAATAAAAGACCTTGCCTTAAAACAGCAACAGTTGGAAATAGAGAAAAAGAATAAAGAGTTTGAGCTACTGGAAAAAGAAAAGAAGATACAGGATGCTCAACTAAGGCAAGAGGCACTTGCCAAACAACAGGCCTTACAAAAACTACAACTGGTAAGGCAAAAGGCGACAGCGGCTCAAAAAGACAAGGAGATTGTACAACTACAGGCAGACAAACAACAAAAAGAACAAGACTTGAAACTTCAGGCATTGGCTGAAAAGGAAAAGCAGAAGCAAATCCAGATTTTGGAAAAGGACAAAAAGATAAGGGAGTTGGATTTACAGAAAAAAAATCGCCAAATAGCTCAACAAAGCAAAATGCGAAAGTATTTTATGGGTATTACTGCTTTAGGTTTTTTAGTATTGGTACTTATTCTTATTGGCTTAATCATTACCAGAAGAGCAAACAAGCAATTATCAAAACAAAAAAACGAAATAGAAGAAAAGAATACTGAATTGTTTCAGGTAAACGAAGAAATTGCCGCGCAACGTGATTTGTTGGAAACTAAAAATGTGGAAATAGAAAATATCAACCAAGATATCACCTCAAGCATTGTATATGCTCAACGCATTCAAGAAGCTATGCTGCCTTCTTTAAACCGAATTCAGACCTATTTGCCCCAATCTTTTGTACTGTTCAAACCACGTGATATTGTCAGTGGCGATTTTTACTGGTTTTCTAACATAAAGTCAACCACTCACGAAGCCACACCACAAGAGGTGACCCATGACAAACTGGTATTTGCTGCTGTAGATTGTACCGGACATGGGGTGCCAGGTGCCCTCATGTCGATGACAGGCAACAACCTGCTCAATG
>NZ_AAWS01000110.1 GCF_000169175.1 Microscilla marina ATCC 23134 | reverse complement strand
TAACTCTGCGCACTTTTTGAAGTGCGTCAGCAAACAAAATACCCTCGAATAAATAGCGCATTTATTTAATCCCCAGTGCACTAGTGGCTCATTGCTAGATTGTTAGGCGAAGCCATTCTAACCCGCTTTGCAAACAATTTTAACAGTCAGCACAAATAAATGTTTTATAGAATCAAAACGAATTCAAATAAGGTCGTTTATTCCTTTAAAAGACGTTTTATTCACTCAGGTTTGCTCTTCGCGTGGGCAACCATTCCGATAAAGCGAGAACTTCCATTGCATTACAGCAAGGGATTGCCCATTTAGCTCCTTGATTTATCTCTAAATCCCTTGTATATCAAAGGTTTTTAAAACTTTGTACAGCTCAATT
This sequence comes from Microscilla marina ATCC 23134, assembly GCF_000169175.1. Taxonomy (NCBI): domain Bacteria; kingdom Pseudomonadati; phylum Bacteroidota; class Cytophagia; order Cytophagales; family Microscillaceae; genus Microscilla; species Microscilla marina. The sequence goes on along the minus strand of NZ_AAWS01000110.1, from coordinate 2,639 downwards.
AGCTTAAGTAGCGCTCCCTTCGGTCGGTTCGTAGTTACTCCATTCCTCATTTTTTATAAGAAAGCCCTACCACGCATAAAGATAGGCCAACTTCTTACCCTGCAATCGAAGCATACCCTCAAATTAAATACACCTCTACCTCTGGAGATTCGCCAATTTCTTTGCCCGCAGTATCTCCCCCTTTTCACATTCCCCAAAACACCCATGGGCTTAAACAACTTCCGGCGGTTACACCTGCCTTTATTCCACCAAAAAAACAAGCCCTTCCCATTGTAGAGGAGTTGATAGATTTACTCACGCAATTTTTTCAGCAAGACAGCAAGGTGAGTTTGACCGAAGTAACCAAAATGGTCTCTAAATATTACCTTGGTTTCAAGCTATAAATGACCAAATCTTCGGCAATGTCAGGGTGGCAAGTAGACCTTCGTTCCTATTTATTCGGATTGGAAAAAAAAGTTGGGTCAAAAGGTAGTAGCCACGATCCCCGCAAAAGTGCTCAATTGCAACAACTTCAGGTGTATATGAAGGCACTAATCAAAAAATATCCCCCTCAGTACTGGCCATTAGGTCAACTTGCCACAGAGATGGACACTTGGTTAAAAACCTATTTTAACCGTTTTGGGGACATCAAGGCAGAGGTGCTCATGCGAGGCTATAGGGAAGTGTATGTGGGCAAGCAAAGTGAGAAAATTCTTCGGATTGAACATAATAAGCAAGCCACGCATCATCAAATGTTTTTGATAGATGAAACCACTGGGAAAATTATAGACACTAACACAGATACAAGCCCAGTAAACCAGGAATCAATGGGGATCATGAGGGTAGGGCAAATGTTGTCGACTGCTTGGTTTGGTAAAACAGCATGGATTACTGCTACCTTTGATGGACCTAGAAGTAAGCAAGAACGTAGATTGGAAGAAAAGCTTCAACGGAATAGGCTTAAAGGGAAGCTCAAAGGTATGGAGGCTGCCTACCTAAAATATCGCCAATACAAAAAGTTAAACAAATATAAAATAAACACAGATCGTCGCTCTCTTGATTCTCATAACCCAGGGTTAACTGAGAACAAAGCGTACGCTTTGGTAGAAGGGCAGTTGGAGTCGCTTCTAAAAAGTGGAGGCTATTCTAGTATTCAAACATTTGAGAAAGATATTCAAGCATTTGAGCGAGCTTTTGTAAAAGAAAGTTATCAGGTAGCTTTAGATGCATTGGATGCTTATCAAATGCTATTGTACAAAGAAGAAAAAAGGTACAAGAACCCTTCTGAGGCGACTGACTTGGAGCAAAAAGTAGCCAAAACAAAAGCAAAAAGCTTATATACACAGGCTCGCAAGGGTGAAAGTGCGTTTAATATATCGAGTTTTGGGGTTGATAAATATACCAGCCCCTCTATCAGAAGTATGCGCGCAAGTGTAAGTAGTGATGCTTCGGAAAAACGCAGTGAGGCAGAAAGTCAAATGAAGGCATTGGCAAAAGAGCATCCACTGTTGAAAAACCAGGATTTTAACCGGGAAGGATTAACTACGGCATCGTCTACCCAGGATTTTATGCTGAAATATATTGCAGACCGCTATGAATCTGTTCAAACTATTCGAAAGAAGATTCTGGAAGACCAAAAAAGAAAAGACCCCAAACTTATTTATAAGTTAGATTTGTTGCTTGAACAAGTCTACAAAAATGAAGGGATCAGCAAAGGTTCAATTTATCATCAAATTATTTCGGATCGTAAAGCCACTATAGAATTTGATGAGATGTTTGGCAAGGTTGCATTAGCAATTATAGCCATAGGATTAGGAGTAATAAGTTTTGGCGGCGGCACCATAGGAGCAGTGGCAGGGGCAGGAGCTTTGGGCTTGAGTACTTATGATGCTTTTGTCGAGTTTCAGGAGTACGAGACTAAACATGCTGCTTATGGGGCAAAAATGTACTCAAAAGATGCTACCATGGCTTGGGCGATTGTGGCTTTGATAGGAGCTGGATTGGATGCTGCGGGGTTAAAAACTGCGATCAAAAGCATAAGCTCTGCGGTTCATGCTTTTAACAAAACAGGTAATGTTGCCAGGCTCGAAAAGAGTTTGAAAAGGCTTAAGAGTATAGATGATAAAATCCAGCGAAACATTGTAAGGGCAGCAAAACTAAGGGCGAAAAAATTAGCCTTGCTTGGTCGCTTTAACTCTTCGGGGGTAGTACTTGAGGACGCCATCATTATTGTACAAGAAATTGGTATCACGGTTGAAAAGTTTGTGCTGAATATGCAGGCAACCACGACCATTAAAAAACTTGGTTTATCCAATGGTGAAATCGCCGATTTCTATCCACTTGCGAAAGAGATAGCTAAAAACCCTAATTCTGAGTTCGCAAAAGCAATAAAGGGGAATCCGGGGTTGGTGGATGCGTGGTTAGTTTTACATAAGAATGGAGCAGAGAGTTTTATAGATATATCGAAAAAGTTAAGTGAAGAAGGGTTAATATTGGGTAAATTCCTTGATGAAGGAGGTAATAAACTAGTGTTTGCTGTTGGAGATGACAAAGTTATAGCAGTGCTAAAAAAAGGGAAGCCAAGTAATGCTATCCAAGAAGAACTAAATTTATTAAAGATACTTTCCGACAATGGTTTACCAACAACAGAAATTTAAAGG
>NZ_AAWS01000109.1 GCF_000169175.1 Microscilla marina ATCC 23134 | reverse complement strand
CATAAAACCATAAAACAATAAAGCCATCAAACAATAAAACAATTCCTAATTAACCACAAACAACAAATTCAACAACGACTCCTTGTCAAGCTCATACTCCAGGTGCACCTTCAACCGATCACACAACCTGTTTAACTTACGCTTTAGATCACGCTGCACCCCCACCAAACCACAAGTTTTAGCCTCTACCCGCTGCAACAAAGGCAACAACTTAGCCAGGCGCCGACTATAATGACGCTTGTCACCAGGCACCGACAATGCCTCATAATAAGGCAACAACTCCGACAAAGAAACCTCAGGCGCATAGCCATCAAATCATTCATTGTCAGCGGTTATTACTTTCACCTTCAACAACAAACGGTATTTAGGCGTGTCAAGCCCCACAAACACCAACAAACGACGCGTCACCAACACCAAATCTTCGGGCACACCACCCAACCCAACATCGGCTACCAACTCCACCGGATAATCCAGCAAATCTTCCCCATAACGGTGTTGGCGGGTTTGCAAAATAGTCTTAGACAAATTGTACAAACAAAACTCCACATAATAAGCAAAAGAAGACACCCCAGGCTTATACGACTGACAAATGCCCGCCCAACTTCCCTCCAGCAACCGCAAATACAAATCCTGTTGCAAATCTTCCCGCTGGTCAGGATGAATCATTCTTTTGTACACACATTTTTGGCTCACTTTCCGGATTTGCTCCTCCATAAAAGAAGCTTCATTGACCAAGGCTAAAGTATCAGATAATGACATAAGAAAATTGAAGTTAGAAAATGAAAAGAATTACGAATTGTTTAATTACGAATTACGAATGAAGAGTCTGTTAATTATGAATGAGGAAATTATGAAAGCATAAAGTTAACCAAAGCCGCCCATAAACCAGTCATTCAACCACGGCTTTAACCTTGCAAAAACCCTGGAAAGCAACAAGGTTCTAGCGATGAGCCACAAGTCGCTTGTCACTAAAAGCTAATCGCTAGAAACTACTAACTCCCGACTACCGACTACTAACTCCCGACTAAAAAACTAATCACTAAGCGGATGCAACCTGGCTATTTCCTGCTGCAACTCCTCCAGGTGAGCCACCCGGTAGCGCTCGGTACTTTTTACCCGCAAATGACCCGCTTTGTGCTGCACCAGGCGAATGTCTTCACTCTTGAGCCAATGACTGATCACCACCCGGCGGATAGTATGAGCATTGACAATCAAAGGATTCAAACGGCGCACCTCCTCAAACAAAGCCTGGGTCAAAGCATCATAACGATCGCCCACCACAAACAAACCCGCATTGGCTGAACGCCCCCCAATCAACTGGTGCAAAAGCAAGATTTGACCAGGCGCCAAAGCCAGGCAACGAGCCCCGGTTTGGTTGGCACCCACACCGCTCGCCCTCAACGACAACTCACCTTTGGTCAGATCCACATCGCCCACCTTGATATGCCTCACTTCCAGAGTTTTAACTCCTTGATAAATGTACAGCGACAACAAAGCTTTCAACTCCGCAGCGCCCTGGTAAGCCCCGTACAAATGTTCCAGGGCGGCAAAGTCCAAACCCTGAAAAGAGAGCCCCACCACGCCGCCTTTGACCCGTAGGTTTTGCGCCGGATTGTCGGAACGAAAACCCTGTAAAATCAAATAGGAAAAATAGTGTTTTAAAGAGCTCAGGTGCCGATTAATCGTATAAGGCTTGCTACCCGATTGCTGCAGATAGCGCACAAACACCAACAAATCCTGATAAGTCAACGACTCCAGCACCCCGGTTTTTTGCTCACACAACACCAAAGAGCGCTGCACCTGGGCAATACTGGAAGCCGCCAGCCCCAGGCCCTGCAAATAAGTTTCGAAAGTTTTCATGAGAGAGAATTACGAATTAACGAATTACGAATTACGAATTACGAGTTAAATAATTACAAGTCAATCAATTACGAATGAACCAACAGAGTCTATTTTACCATTCGTAATTCGTAATTGAAAAATTCGTAATTAAACCACCATTCGTAATTGAAAAATTCGTAATTCAAGAATTTATAATTCTTGCAGGTGTGTATAAATTCGCGTAGAATCCAGCGATGAATGACCCAAAAAGAGGGCAATGTTCGCCAGGCTTACCCCGGCGGCGTGCAAATGAGTGGCGATGCTATGGCGCAAACAATGAAAACTCGTTCGCTTGTCTTCGCTTGACAACAACTCGGCTTTGATCACCAACTCCCTGAACCGAATACTCACCATTTGCTTAGACAAGCGCGTGGCACGCCAACTGAGCAACAAAGCCGGCGTAGTGCCCGACTGCGGAAGTTGGGCGCGTGCCTGGTACACATAGCGGTACAAGTACGCCGCCACCTTGGTAGGCATAGGCACCGAACGCGCTTTGGCACCCTTTCCCGCTTTCACCTCCAGCCAACCTTTTTTAAAATGCAAATCGCTCACCTCCAACTGGCTCACCTCGGCGCGACGCAAACCACAACCATACCCCAACGCCAACAAAGCCTGATCGCGCAAGCCGTAAAAATCGGTCCCACAAGCCGCATACAAACCATCAATTTCGGCTTGGCTGAACACTTCCAGCGATTGCGCCGCCAACCCCTGCAAACGCAACCTGGGCAAAGCAAAACCCGGCAAACCCAAGGCATCCAGGTAACGGGTAAACTGGCGTAAGGTCTTTTGCATACTCAATAAATGGGTGGTACTCAAAGATTTACCCGTTTTGATACTGGGGCGACTTTGCAAATAAGTAAAGAAACACTCCACCACCGCGCCGTCCACCGAAGACAAATCAACAATGCCCGTTTCTTCTAAAAAGTGTAAAAACTCCCGCAACTGACGCGGATACTTTCGGCACGTGTCGGGCGCATAACCCAACGTCCGCAGCCAGCCACTAAAACCAGCTACATAAGATTGATAATGATATAAAGGAAGTGAATTCATAGGTTAGTTATTTAGTTGGGAGTCGGGAGTCCGTAGTCAGGAGGTAAAAAATTGTTGGATGGCTTTATGGTTAGTTTCAATGGTTTTATGGCTAAAATGGTTTTATGGTTGCGCGAAGCGAGGCTAAAAACTACCAACTGAAAAACTACCAACTAAAAGCCACCAACTACCGACTACCGACTAATAATCTAATAGACTGAGCTTATAAGAATAAATAAAGAGATTGGTTTTCTATATTCGGAAACGCGTTTTTTTAAAAGCCTCTAGCGTGCACTTTTTTGCAATACGCAATGCCAAGGGTATTTGAGGGCTAACTCATGAT
>NZ_AAWS01000108.1 GCF_000169175.1 Microscilla marina ATCC 23134 | reverse complement strand
TATCATTTGGAGGTTAAACTCTAGCTTACTTAAGTTTTCCAAGAGTTCTTTTTCATAATCATTTTGGTCGATATTACACTCTATAACGTTTACCTTCTGATTAACGCGTAAATCGTCTTCTGCTTCCAACCAAGATATTATGTATTTCTCAGTATCCATATGCTAAAACGTTTCTGGTAGACTATCTAAATCAACAACATTATTTTTTGTCCAGAATGATCTAGGAGTTTTTACTACCTTATACTCATTATTATAGTTTTTATAGTATTTGTATTTGCCATTGTGCATTCCATTTGTATGTAGAATCATCTCCAAGTATGACTCAAAGTCAGTAATAACAGACTGGTGATAATCCTCAGAGTGAAAAAAAGTAGTTAATACTAAAAAATCAGCATTATTATCTACATAAAAAGCTGAACTTTGAATATCATTCCATATATCAAAGGGGTAGATATGGCTATAAAATTCCTTATAAGTAACTTGCCTATTATTGACATTAATACTTTCTTCTACTTCTGCTAAGTTTTTTAATACATTCCATTCACCAAAAAAAACATCTTCAAAAGGTAGTATATTTATTATACCATCATAAATCAACCCATCCCCCTCTATAGGGTTAAACCATCCTTCTGTATCATACATATCAGGCTCATAATCTGGGTTATCCTTACGAACCCAACGTATTTGAATTGAATTAACAGTTTTATAAAAGTCAGTAACAGTAGTTGGTAAATCAAAAGCAAGTTTTTGACTTAATTCATCTATGCTTTCTGGATCGTTTTGCTCTACAATATTAAAGTTTACCAGATGAACATTAGGGTGATTTTGAAGTCTTTCTCCTAGCTCCATTATTTCTAAAATATAGTTTTCAATGTCCATATGCATTTAGTTATTTCTTCTTTCAAATTTAAACTTTCCATCGCCACTTTGGGTCAGTTGTTTTATATATCTATTAACTAACATTTTATAACCTCTAGACTTTTTGCTAGAGGTACGTTGTTTTATGAACCCAATTATTTGATTAATGCTTTTGATTTCTTCTTTAGTACTTAGCTCATAGATAAGGTCTATTAACTTATTATCTATATTAAAGTTCCTGAAAATTTCTTTACGCAGGTTGGCATCAGAAGGAAGGGAGTTAACATAAATATATTCAGCTTCTGGAAGAGGGACAGTTTTTGACCAAGTTAATTTATTTTTTGTAGAAGGTTTCCAGCGATCCTTGACAACCTTCATATTGCCCCCTACTACTTTTATTTTTTTAACAAACTGACCTTTATACTCACTACGGTAACTAATAGTAGCTGTCATATAGAGAATATTCCTACCCGTTTTTGGGCCATCATTTCTATATAAAGCTCTCATTGGCCTTTCAAAGTTATTTAGGTAATCAGGGTTATTAATTTCTCTAGGGGTTGGTATTAAATTAGAATTTATGCCACGCCCACCAAACTCGTCATTAATAATATGAAAAGCTACCCAACTACCTCTAATCCTAAACCTCTAAGGATGTTACTTGCAACAGGAATATTATCAGGGTTAGTTGCAGAACCGGGTTGATGATTATTTCTTGCTAAATACCTTACCTCTAAGCTAGATGCTTTGTTATCTGTAAATGGAGGAGTAACAATCATTCTTGGCACAGGAACAATATTGCTATCAATATGATCCCTGATGATTTTCATTAATTTATTAACAAGCCCTTCAACAATTTTCAGCCCTTTACTTTTCTTTACGGCCTTTGAATTAGGTGCAGGATATGAGAAGTCTCTTATCTCTCTTGCAACTTCTTGAGCATCACGTATTTTCTTTATTCTTGTAGCCTTCTGAGTTTGACTTAGGTTAGGGTCATTGTTTGTCTCTGTTATTTTAGAAACCAGCCAACCTAAGACTAAAGTAGGGTTACTACTAAATCTCTTAAGTACATATTTTTTCCCTTGTTTAACAAAGCGAAGTGTATGTTTTTCGTCATTTTGATTTTCATACTTTTCTTTTATATGACTTAGGTCGATTTGTTTATCTTGCTTGGTATCTTTCTCATCCTTCCCTTGCTTATCCTTCCCTTTCTTCTTCTTCTTAAACCCTCTAATCTTCTTCCTAATAAACGCCATCACCTTCGCAATCAAATCATCCAAAGGTTTGCGTAGCTTCGCCAATATTCTCTTGATGCGGGCGCTTACGTTGCCCAGGCGCAGCATGCGCGCCATAAAGTCGAGCAACAAGGGCACAAAGTTGGCGAGGGTATTTTCAATAAACTTGGCGATGGCTATTTTGCCCACCGATGATACAATGTTTTGACACAAAAAAAGCGTAAGCTTTCGCCCACGCTAAGGTACCTTTTGGTTGGGATAAAATTCGCCTTATAAATTCTGAGTAAATGCCTCGTTGGATAAGTCTTTATGTAAACCTTTGAGCCAAGTCCTACCATCAGTTACACCATAAAACCCTCCATCTAATTGTACCATTTCTGTTAATTGGGTGTTATTCTTGTGCTTCTCAATGGCATACACTAAAGAATCAAGAACTGCTTTTACATAATCTGGATGCTGTTTATGTTGAATAGCCCATCTTTCTGTAGGTATATTATCATACGCCAATAAAAAGTGATCTCTCAAAAAGATTTGTAAAACTTGCAAAGGATTTTCGTCTACTAATAATTGCCAGGCATTGGCAGGACGAGCTTCCAACACAGGAGCCAATTGCTCAAGCAGCATACTCTTAAGTGGCTCAAAGTCTTCATCCATCTCCTCTATGTTTCTTCTATGAAGAGTTGCCACACCTACGTTTGCCCCTAGTTCACAAGAGATCAAACCTTTTTGGGCATATTTAACAAGCAAAGGAGGTATTAAGTGCAATTGATGCCCTTCCATTACATCTTCTAGATCTTCGGCAAATGGCTCATACACTAAGTCATAGGGGTCACAATATATTAATTTAAATAGTAACTGAGTATCAAGACTTAATTCCCATAACTCACAAAAAACAATACCAAAAGGTAATTCTAGTTTATCAGGGGCGAAGTTTCGTACTTCAACATCAAATCTATCTAGGTTATCTGCAGGATCACTTTCATCAAACCACTCACAAACAGATGTAATATCTTCATCAAGAAAAGCTTTTTTCCCAAATTTGTTTTTAAAGTGATCGTTAATTAGCTTCAAAGCTTCCACACGATTTTTTTGCTTCCAAGTTTTGAATGCTATAAAAAAAATATTTGACATGTTTTATTGCATAATTACCCTCCATATTTATCAGAAGGTATGTTACTAATAATGTTTTGCCTTGTATTACCAGGGTCTACTGGCATTTGCATAAATTGTGCCTTGGATATACCAGGGAAAAATGCTTTCCAAAGATCTTTTTTACTCGTTCCTCCTTTTCTGTAAGGTACATTTAGTAAATACTGCCTTGGATTATCCACTGCTAACCCACAATCTTTCATTGCCAGTACCCCTTCTTTGTATGCTTCATACTTAAGATAGTGTTTGCCATATTTTTTACTCAGTATTTCTATTTCTCGTGTATGTTTAGACAGTTCTTCGCGAATTCTTATTGCTCGTTCATAATGATAAGGGCTTGTTGAAGAGCCTGAATAAGTCCAGCCAAATCTTTCTGCTGCTGCGGCTGAGTTAGAGTGTCCATCTCCAGTAGCAGTAGGGCTGCCTACATTTTTGTATAGTTCTTTTATATTTAGTTCTATCTTCAAGAAACTTTCGTGAATTTTTAGTTCAGCCAAATCTTTCAAGTCATATTGGTCGGCTCGTTTTACTATTTGTTTAACCAATGTCCTTAAAAACTTTTCTGTCTTGGCTTTGTAAGCTTTTTTATCAATTTGCCCAGAACGCCATTGACCATGAGCCACTTGAACGTCATCAAAGAATTTTGTCCTTAAATCTAATATTTTACTTTTTACAAGGTTAGCCAAGTCTCTATCTG
>NZ_AAWS01000107.1 GCF_000169175.1 Microscilla marina ATCC 23134 | reverse complement strand
GAGCATATTTTACGGCCTTTATTTTACCTTCTACGCCAGCGGTCGCCAAAACCAGGTGCTACCAACATGGCGTCCAGCTCGCCCAGTTTTTTAAAATCAAAGCTTCTTTTTTCCAGGTGCTCCGACTGTATCCACTGAATATTTACCTTGCATTCGTTAATGGCACCAGCGTGAATAAAAGACTCTACAATAGATTTGTAAGCATCGTGCAATTCTACATACTTGCCAATCAGCCCAATATTTACCTCATCGGTAGAATTTTTAATTTTATACAAAAACTCTTTCCACTGATTAATATCAGGTTTGCGACGGCTGGCAAGACGTAGTTTGGTCAATACACGCTCATCGAGGCGCTCTGTTTGCATCAACAGAGGTACATCATATATAGTATCGGTATCTATAGCTTCTATCACCGACTCAAAGTCTACGTTGCAAAACAAAGCTAGTTTACGGCGAATTTCTTCGGGCAAAGTATGCTCGCAACGGGCCACCAAAATATCGGGCTGAATACCTGCCTCGGCCAAGGTTTTAACAGAGTGTTGTGAAGGCTTAGTTTTAAGCTCACCCGCTGCCTGAAGGTAAGGTACTAAAGTAAGGTGTACTACAATGGCATTGTTTTCCCCCAAATCCCACTTAATCTGACGCACCGCTTCTATAAAGGGCAAAGACTCAATATCGCCCACACAACCACCTATTTCAGTAATGATGATGTCGTACTTTCCGGTAGTGGCAAGCAACTGAAAATTTCTTTTGATTTCGTCGGTAATGTGAGGAATCACCTGCACAGTTTTGCCCAAATAGGCTCCCTGGCGTTCTTTCTGAATTACGTTGTGGTAAATTCTTCCAGTGGTGATGTTGTTGGCCTGTGAGGTAGTAATGTTTAAGAAACGCTCGTAATGTCCCAAATCCAGGTCGGTTTCTGCGCCATCATCGGTTACATAACACTCGCCGTGTTCGTAAGGGTTAAGCGTACCAGGATCAATGTTGATGTAGGGGTCAAATTTTTGGATAGTGACCGAAAATCCACGCGCTTGTAATAACTTAGCCAAAGAGGATGCAATAATACCTTTACCTAAAGAAGATGCAACCCCTCCCGTAACAAAAATGTGTTTAGCAAATGCCATATATTAGTGATGTATTTTAAATGTCTTTTTTTTGCTTACGGGATACAAAGGTAGTACATATTATGAGATTTGCTAAGCTAAGTTTTAAATAAGTAGTGAGTACTAAAACAATAGCCCACAGCATTTGGTCTACACTGCATAGCTAAACCCGAAAGCTTTTTACTTTATTTATCGCTGGCTACCAGCTAATTATATTGTATTTAAGCCCTCATTTTCATTTAAAAAGAGGAATGAGCGTATCTTTAAACGTACAAATAAATAGTTTGTAAATTCATAAACATCTGATTATCAGCAAGTATTTTTAAAGCAAATGACTGCAAAACAGTAACAGAATGAGTTTAAAAATAACTTACAGTCTTGATTATAGGAAGGAAGTGTTTTCAGATGTTCAATTATAAGGGGTGTAAAAAAACGGGGCACATTTGAGGAATCACACACCCAATATCAGGGTTGGTTAGTCTTGTCTGCTCTATAGGTTTTAATCACTTTTATAGCTTGCAGGACAAAAAAAATTGATGGGCTAAAAATTAACCCACCAATTCACCCAATTATATTACACAATATATACTTTAATAAGGAGTTGTTGATCATCAACTATAAAGTTGGTTTCCGACAACTACTTATTATGACTTCGTATTTTGATGACACAAAGGTAGTTACATCCGTCAAAACATTCTTTGGTTTGTAGGTTTTTCGTGTTTTTTGTCTCAACTTTTCTTTTTTCTCCTCTCAACTCTAACAAATCATTGTACTTTTCTAACAGTTAGCTAATAAATGTTAGTTTTTAACATTCCTCACTTTTTACTTAAATTGAATATTTTCAACAATGCTTTAGGCTTTTTACTTCAAAAAATATCAATAAAATCTCCGAAAACAAGCAATGACAAAATATTGTTTTGATTTAATCTTTTTTGGGGTAAAAAAAATAGGGGATGAAAGATTTTAACTAAAAAACCAGTTGATTCTTATCATTATCTTATTAAGAAAGGGGGTGGTGTAGAATAAATGGTAAAGGAACTGATTAGTTAACAAGGGGAAATATAAAGCTTAATAACAAAGATGGGCAACCTACAAAAGGGCAAAAAAAAATTGGCGCACTAAATATTAGTGCGCCAATTCACCCAATTATATTACACAATGTATATATATTTAATACATTTTTTTCTTATTTGATATTACAAAGGTAGGGAGTCATACCAGAACAATCTTTTGTTCAGCATTTTTTTTCGCTTTTTCAATACATTTTTTTTCGCTTTTTGCACTTAAAGCTTATTTTATATAAACAAAGAAATATACCATTTGTAACTACTTAATTTACAGCAAGTTTAACTTATACTAAAAGTCAGTATTTTTAATAATATTTCACCAATATGGCTTAATTAATATATTCAAACTTTATGTATTTGCTACAAAAAACAATATATTATACTGATTAAGTAGTTTCAACAACTCTTTAACAAAAATATGCATCCTGCCATAATACCAAAGATAGACAAACGATAGACAAGTAGGTAAACCAGCAACCGTTGCTACATAAAAACAAGGAATGGCACCTTAGTAAAGGGAAAAGTCGAGGTAAAAAATAGAGGAGCTTAAAATGAGGTAAAAAAAATTGGCGCACTAAATATTAGTGCGCCAATTCACCCAATTATATTACACAATGTATATATATTCAATACATTTTTTTCTTATTTGATGTTACAAAGGTAGAGAGTTGAAGCCAAACATTATTTTGTTCGTAGGTTTTTCTTACTTTTAAACAGTTTTTTTTCCAATGACCAGTTACTAGCTAAGAACTCATTGTACTTTTCTAACATAAGGCTCTATCAACCGCCCTTCTTACTACTACCAAATTGTATTGACAAACACCATAAATAGCAATTATTTACACTACCCTTCCACCCTAAACACCTGCAAACAATAACCACTAGCAGTTACAACAAAACATTGTTCTGAAACTACCACAACTCAGTGATTTAAGAATAGCTTTATGAACGCCATGAAAGGTTTAGACTCAAAAGTATTGCTCAATCAATTGCATCAAAACTTGATTTTACTAATTATGTATTGAGAGTTTTACACTTTCGCTACATGTACAGCACATGACTGCCATATCGATAAAGAGGTGTATATCTAAACGCGGTTTTGTTGTCTTCCAAAATAAAAAAACCTAAATTTGCGCCTTCATTTCAGCCGAAAGATGGGCGATCATCAAAAAATACATCTTTGTAAAAAGAACAGGGAATAGCGGAAGAGGCAAAGAGGTGAAGTCTTAGTTATGATATGATTGATTCTTTATTACCCTTTATACTATACTAATTTGGTAGTAAAGAATTCTGTGGTTAGAAATTTATAGATTACATTTAAAACCAAAACAATATAAAATGTCCTCGGTTGTAAAAATTTTTTCAGGAACCAATTCTCACGATTTAGCCAGCCAGATTTCTCTCAAATATGGTCAGCCATTAGGTGAGCTTGTTATCAAGCGATTCAGTGATGGCGAAATTTCTCCAAGATTTGAAGAGTCAGTGCGTGGTTGTGAGGTGTTTTTGATTCAGTCAACTTGTCCTCCTTCAGATAACTTAATGGAGCTATTGCTGATGGCAGATGCTGCTCGCCGTGCTTCGGCAAAGTATGTAACTGCCGTACTTCCCTACTTCGGATATGCGCGCCAAGACCGCAAAGACAAGCCAAGGGTTGCTATAGCATCTAAGCTAGTGGCTAATTTATTATCTGCGGTGGGTATTGACCGCCTGATGACTTGTGATTTACACGCAGGACAAATTCAGGGTTTCTTCGATTTCCCAGTAGATCATCTCGACGGATCAGCAGTTTTCATTCCTTATGTAGAATCATTAGGACTTGATGACCTGATATTTGCAGCACCAGATGTTGGAGGAGTAGGAAGAGCCCGCGCTTATGCTACTTATTTCAAAACTGACATGGTAGTGTGCGACAAACACCGCAAACGTGCCAATGAGGTTGCTTCTATGCAAGTAATTGGTGAGGTAGAAGGCGCCAATGTGGTAATTGTAGACGATATGCTAGACACTGGTGGAACCATGTGCAAAGCGGCTGAAGCCATTCTTGCCAAAGGAGCCAAAAGTGTGAGAGCAGTTTGCACTCACCCAGTGTTTTCGGGCGCTGCTTATGACAACATCTCTAACTCAGTGTTGGAAGAAGTGGCAGTGTCGGATACCATTCCTTTGACCAAACCCGCACCCAAAGTACGCGTATTGAGCGTGGCAGATTTGTTTGCTACTGCTATACGTCGTATTCACGAACACGAATCAATTAGTAATTTGTTTATACAATCCAGCTAATTGTAGCTGAAAACCCGCAAGGGTTATTTTTTATTTTATATTTTTAAACGAAGTGAGTTTATGAAAACGCTAGAGATTATAGGGTATCATAGAGCAAATCTCGGCAAAAAATCCTCAAAGGATCTGCGCAGAGACGGTAATGTACCATGTGTATTGTACGGAGGCGACAAGCAAGTGCACTTTCAGTCACCAATGATTTTGTTCCGTGATTTGGTATATACTCCCAACATACACAAAGTACTTTTGAATGTAGAAGGCGACAAATACGAGTGCATCCTACAGGATATCCAGTTTCACCCAGTAAGTGAGATCATCATGCACGCTGATTTTCTTCAAATATCTGAAGATAAAGCTATCAAGATGGATGTTCCGGTAAAATACGTAGGTACCTCTCCTGGAGTAATCGGAGGAGGAAGATTGGTATCAAAGCTTAATAAGCTTAAAGTGAGTGCTTTGCCTACCAAAATGCCTGAGTTCATTGAGGTTGATATTTCTGAATTAGAATTAGGTAAGTCGGTCAAAGTAGGCGCTTTGTCAACTACTGAATTTGAAATATTGAACAGCGATCGCTCTCCAATTGCATCAGTTGAACTTACTCGTGCTCAACGTGGTAAGCAGTCTGGTACTGAGGATGGAGAAGAAGCAGAAGGAGGAGAAGAAGGAGACGCAGAATAGTAACTTCGACTTTGTAAAACAAGTACAGGTCATTAGTCGTAAGGCTAATGACCTTTTTTGTAAAAGAAACTTTGTAAAACAATGAAATACTTAATTGCTGGTTTGGGCAACATAGGTGCAGAATACGAACTCACCCGTCATAACATTGGTTTTCTGGTACTTGATCATCTTGCCGATAAACAAGGCGCACCAGATTTTAGCACGCATAAACTGGCTATGAAGACCGAGTTTAAGCATAAGGGACGCACGTTTCATTTAATTAAGCCCACTACTTATATGAACTTGAGCGGCAAAGCCATCAATTATTGGCTACAAGAGCTCAAGATTCCCCGTGAAAACTTGTTGGTGATTGTCGATGACATTGCTTTGCCTCACGCCAAATTGCGTCTGAGGGGCAAAGGCTCAGATGGGGGGCACAATGGTTTAAAAAACATTCAGGAGGTATTGGGCAACAGTCAATACGCCCGCATTCGTTTTGGGGTGGGAAATGACTTTAACAAAGGTGAGCAGGTAAAGTATGTATTGGCTAACTTTAACAAAGAGCAACTGGATACTTTGACCGAGCCTATGGACTTGGCATGTGATATGACCATTTCTTTTGCTACCATTGGGTTAGACCGGGCAATGAACACCCACAATACTAAGT
>NZ_AAWS01000106.1 GCF_000169175.1 Microscilla marina ATCC 23134 | reverse complement strand
TCTTCTCCGAGAATGAATCATTTGTTTATGCTAAGGAGCTTTGCCGATCACGAAAAAACCACTTAAAATATGAGCTCGGCTCTCAAGTGGACAAGAGTGTATAGTATTGCAATGTTCATTGAGGAATACATGCTGTTATCTGAAGTTAGTATAGATTACTCTATTCTGGGAAGTGATATTTCTGTGACTGCTTTACAAAGGGCCGTAGATGCAGTTTATACAAGAAAAGAATTGGAAAAAATCCTCCCGATTCAAAAAAAACGTTATTTCTTACGAAGCAAGGATAGGACCTTAGATAAATTTAGAATCGTACTAGAACTCAGAAAAAAGAACAACTTTAAATGGTTAAACTTGATGAATGAATTTTATAATGTTCCTCGAGGCTTTGACATTATTTTTTGCAGAAATGTATTAATATATTTTGATCGAAAAACACAAAAGGAAGTAATTCGGAAGCTATTGCTAAAATTAAAACAGGGAGGTTATTTGTTTCTGGGACATACTGAGTCTATCCTTGATTTTAATTTTCCAGTAAAAATGATAGAACCAACCATTTATCAAAAGAATTAAGTAAAGGTAGCCTATGTCCAAAATAAAACTTTTAATTATAGATGACTCGGCACTGGTGAGGCAAGTTTTGACAAAAATTTTCTCATCTGATCCTGAAATAGACATTGTTGGTACTGCATCGGATCCTTATGTAGCCGCTAGAAAAATGAAACAAGTAAAGCCAGATGTGATCACGTTGGATATTGAAATGCCTCGTATGAATGGTATTACTTTTCTTCAAAGACTAATGGCACAACATCCCATCCCTGTAGTAGTAATCTCAACCCTAACTTTGGAAGAGGCAGATACCGCACTCTTAGCTTTAGAGTCTGGCGCTGTGGAAGTGATTGCCAAACCTAAGTTAAATACTAAGGATGCACTGGAAGAAAGCACCTCCAAACTTTGTGAGGTAGTAAAAACAGCTTATTATGCACGGGTAGGGAAAGAAAGAACAACCAGCCTGCCAAAACAAATGCGTACTTCAACCTTCCCAGAACGGAAAAACGATATTATCACAACCACTGACAAAGTAGTAGCAATTGGCGCATCTACAGGAGGAGTAAAAGCAATCAAAAAAATCCTTCAACAACTTCCAGTGGATTGTCCCGGAGTAGTAATTGTACAACATATGCCCAAACTATTTACAAAACAATTTGCCTTAAGGTTAGACAGTGAATGTGAGGTAAGTGTAAAAGAAGCAGAAGAAGGTGACAGCATATTAAGAGGGCAAGTATTGATTGCCCCTGGCAATTTACACCTTGTCGTAAAACGTAGTGGTGCTAAATACATTGTTCAGCTCCTAGACAAGCCGTTGGTAAATCGCCATAAGCCTTCTGTGGACGTTTTGTTTCAATCTGTTGCTCAATCGGTAGGCCAAAATGCTATAGGAGTCATATTAACCGGAATGGGAGCAGATGGTGCTAAGGGCATACTAGATATGAAAAAAGCAGGCGCTTTTACCATTGCTCAAGATGAGCAGTCATCAGTTGTATATGGTATGCCAAAAGAAGCCGTTAAATTAAAAGCCATTGATAAGGAATTGGAGTTGAGTCAGATTGCAAGTGAAATTATGAGAAAAATCAATTAATTTACTCAAATATATCTGAGTAACTGACCTTTCGCAGGTCAAAAATTTGTTTTCTGTGAAAAAATACCACTCAGCAAAATATGCTCATAAAAAGCAATGATTCGAGTATCTGTGAGCCATTACTTCCCCGAATCAAGTTCGGTTCACAACTCCGAGCTTGCTCTCGGAGGATCATGGATTTTCTACAGGTAAAAAAGTAATCAAAAACCCTCCGAATCAAGTTCGGAGTTCAAGCACCGCAGCTGTAGTTTGTTTCGCCTAAATCTGTTTCACTACGCCGAACCGCAGCCCGTAAGGGCAAGCTCTGCCTTTTCGGTTAAACAGCTCAAACTCGCCTGTGGCTCAAACAGTGATCTGTTTTTACGGCTTCATTTCACAGATTCCCCGAATACAAGTTCGGGATTTTCAACTTAACGGCAACAAACTAAGGCTGAATCCAGCTGACGCAACCTTAGTCCTATACTGTATTTTTTTGCTTAAAAACAAAAATACGTACTGCGAAAGGTCAGTGAGTAACATCTAAATTGGTATGACCTAAAGCCTCTGATATAACATCACTCCACTTCTTTTAAGCTTGGTGGCTGACGAGTGACGAACTGCGTAAAAGGTGAATGATTTCTGAATGCCTTGTATCTCAGCAATTGTTCTTAAATTCTTATTGATTCTTTTGAGGACTCCTATTCTTTTTCTTGATAGGGGTGATATGCATATTTTTATCAAATATTGGGAATATGTAACTTCTGCGTAATTTAAAATATTCAATATTTTTAAAACCTCTTTTGCAATCAATAAACTCAACGGTTTTCCAGTTTTTTGTCTGGTTTTGTTGTCAAATTCGCAAGGTAAAGCATTGTAAGACAGAGACAGGCAGTAGCGTTTATCCTCGTTAACACAAACAGGATGCTGAGTATTTTTCAGCTTTTTGCTCTTGTATAGTATTGTTTTGATGCTTGCCATTTGGGTTACAATATTTTTGAAATAAAACCTACATAGTGCCTATCCTTTTTAAGATAAGTGCTTGATTAACAATACCTAAAAATCTTCATTTTCAAGAGATGGGGGATATTACCCACAACCAGGTGGGTCCACAAAAAACCGCCATCGGAAGAATTTATTGCCGTTTTTTATGTAAAACTACTGACTTGCTTACGCAACAAATCTTCGACGAGATAGCCAGTCTCATAAAACATGAAGACTTCTCTCCTTCTTTTTTTAGCCTTATCATCCACTACTCCTGATGTTTGGTAAACCCGCTCATTACCTTACCCATAATGCGTATCTTACCCCACCTTGGGGTCATACTCAAGTTATACACCAATAGTTTGGTAAGAAACCCTGGCAAAACTGTCCTTTTTTTACCAATGGCCTGAATGATGGGGACTCCTACCACTTCGGGGCTTAAGGTGGTTGACATTTTCATATTGGCTCTCTTAGAAAACCCGCTTTCTACAGGACCTGGAGCAGCACATAACACATCTACCCCAACGGGTTTTAGTTCAAGTGCGATGGCTTCGCCCAATGATTGCACATACGCCTTGGTAGCAGCATAATGTGCCGCATTGGGTACTCCCTGAAAGCCACCATAGAGCTGATAATACAATGGCACCTTTAGTGGCTTGTCTTTCATTTTGTTGGCAAAATGGTGGGTCAACACCATCAATGCTCTGCAGTTGAGGTGAAGCATGTTCACTTCTTGCTTAATGTTGGCATCAATAAACTTACCTGAGGTTCCAAAACCCGCGTTTAACACTGCCACACCAATATTCAGATGAGATGTTTCGCCGATTAAGCTGTTTACGTCGTTTTCATTGGACAGATCACCACATATAGGAATAGCTTCTACTTGATAACGGTCAAATAATAAGGTACTCAAGTCATTTAATAGGTTTTCGCGCCTCCCCGTGATCACCAGGTTAAAACCTGCTTCTCCAAATTTTAGCGCCATTTCTTTGCCTATGCCAGAGGTAGCCCCCGTAATTAGTACCCATTTACCGTAATTTTTCTTGAGTCGTTGAATGGTACGTTGATTGATTTTCATGTGCATTTAGTTTATAAATTTCAGAAAGGGTTTGGCTTGCAATGCCTGGATAAGCACATACAAGGCAAGCAGTGTATAAAGAATAGCCACAACTATGGTGAGCCTGGTGTTTTTGAGTACATAGTAGGCCAAGATCGGCAATACTTGCAGCGCATGCATTCCTATAAAATGTGCCACACGAGGATCTCCAAATTTTCGACTCCAATTTAAAAAGTACAATCCTTTACCTCCGTCTGGTCCGCCAATAGTATGCGAGAGGTTTGCCCCCATTACAAAACCTTCTAGAGAAAAAATAACAAAGAGCAATAAGCCAAAACGAATTGCCCAAACATAATGTTTGGACAGGTGGGGTAAGTCGGATTGAAAAAACAGCACGCCTATATATAGGGTAATCAAAGATACTATGGTGGCGGCAATTGCCATACCCATGTATAGGTGGCTATACAAAGGTGATGATATGTTAAAATGAGATAATTGCCCCCTACCAGCTTGTAAACCAATGTATACAATCTCAAAGGTAAGCATCACTACTATGAGTCCACTACATACTGTTGTACTTCGACTTTGTGGCAAGTAGTACATCAACCAACCCATAGTGAAGGCATATACCCCTATAGACAAAGCAAATTTGATGGGTTTGTGCCAAGCATTAACTCCTGCTACTTGAATATTGGTGATAAAACTCAAGGCTGCAAACAAGGCTGTTAAAATCAAGTTGGCTACTCCAAAATAAAATAGCCACTCATTGCGATGTTTTAGTTCTATGATAAAGTCCATCTACAAAGCAGCAGTTTGAGGTTGAACATTTGAAAAAAACGACACATTGAAAAAAAGGCGAGATAATACGGTAGCTGATTTTAACATAATTGTGATTTTTTAAATAAACATTTGTACAAATTTATAATTCCAAAACTACTAAAGCGATAACAAATGTTTAGGTTTTATGAAATTTGCTTTTTAATTCGGCTTAAGTGAACAGGGGTAATCCCCAAATAGGAAGCAATCATGTGCTGTGGCACCCGTTGATGAATGTTTGGAAAAATTTCATTCATTAAATCATACCTTTCCTGGGGAGTTAAGGTATATAAGTGTTGGATTCTAGTATCTAAATAAACGAAGTAAAACTCGGCAATTAGCCTTCCTAACTTTTCTCCCTCTTGCATATTTTTATAGCCCCACTCAATGGCAGATTTAGGTAAAACAATGGTCTCGGTATATTCTAAAGCTTGTAACTGGTAGTTAGATTTTTCACCTGTAATAAAAGCATTGTAATCCGCTATAAACTGGTTTTCAATGGCGAAGTGTACTGTGTGTTCTCTACCTTCTATGTCATTGATTTTCACGCGGATAATACCTTTTACAATAAAGTATACTTCCTTAATAAACTTCTCATCTTCGCTCAAAAGGTTCTTTTTTTCAAAGTTTTTGCGAAAACATCTATCCACCAACTGATTGGCTTCTTCATCGGAGGCTACAATCATTTGTTGGATTATTTTTTTTAAAATTTCCATATCCATGTATTCGTATCAAGAAATTTAGGATAATTGTTTTATTTGATATATCAGGTCAGCTTACTCTACCCTACTATTTTTCGCCCTGATTTGTGTCTCCACAAATCCTTAGATGCCGATACGTATCGGTACCTAAAAAACGACTTATTTTAGGGTTTCGATCGGCCCCGCATTGCGGGATTTATAAATTGATAAAGACACACAACCTCCGAGGACAAGCTCGGAGCAGGCGAGGCGGGGACGGTACTTTTTTAAAACAGAAGCTACAGTTTTACCGTGCTGAGCTCAACGAAGTTAAAAGCTGGGTAGAGTAAATAGACTCTACCCAGCTTTGACGAAAACATCAGATTAATACCAGCAACTCACCGAAAAAAACAATCAGTTCAGCGATTTTTAGGCAAATAAAGCCTTGTATCTCCTTATTTTGTAGCTCAACTCAATTACCAAATTGTGTGAAAAGGCGATAAATGTCCTATCCAAGATGTATTTAGATAGCTTTCTATCATAATATTTTTTAGGTTATGTAACCTATCAAAAGGGTTGGTTACATAACCTACTCCCATTCCGGCTATAAGGTTAAGTGCCAATGGTTAAAAGTGTGGATGCTACAAACTAAGGACAGTTACTTTATACCATAAAATACAGGGCTTTTTACTGGTGGATTCCCATTATTGGTAAAGTGAATCCCCGTAGTCATCATTAGCTTGCCATTTACCAATATTTGCCCTTGCCAATACCCAATGCACCTTCCTCCTTTTACCCTTTTACCTTCGCCCAAGGTAATGGTGGTAGTATTTTCGGTTGACCACTGTTTTGTTTCTGATTTAATGGCTACTCCACCGTAGGCGGCACTCAATTCTAA
>NZ_AAWS01000105.1 GCF_000169175.1 Microscilla marina ATCC 23134 | reverse complement strand
ATAACAAAACCAAGTACAATGACTTGGCTTTAACTCTCTAACAATCAATGTTTTAATAAGACTGTTTTTCCAAAACAGGAATGCGAGACGCATTCAAAAGATAGGCACAAGTTACGCTTCGCTAAACTTGCGCCAGGTGGGGGGGGGGACATTACCAGAAGGTAGGTTGTTATTGGTCAAACAACCTAGCTACTCTCCTGAGTTAAATGCTTCTGAGCAAGTATGGAATTATCTAAAAAATGTAATAATGAAAAATCAGGTATTTCCAACTGTCAAAAAATTAGGACGAAAGCTAAAGCAAATACTTCGGGAGTTTAAAAACAAAAAAAGCATCATCAAGAAGTTTTTTGAAAATCCTGATGTTGCTTTTTATTAATTATCCAGTGTCGCCCCTAGACGCATTCTGAAAAAGTAGGCACAAGCTACGTTTCACTAAGCTTGCGCCAAGTGGGTGTTAGAACAACTTCCAACAGATGAGTTAGAGGTAATTTTAAAAATAGTTAGTGCTTATATCCGAGACTTTAACGCAAGACAAGCTTATTTATAAAATTTATCGGAAATGACAAAAAAACACGTTTATTTCTTATTTATGTTAGAGCCCAATTATCTCACAATTGGGTAGCATTTCTTGTATTTTCTCCTTGACTCCATCTTCCATGTAAAATAGTAAACTCAAGTTTAATTGTTTTAAATAGGCCAGTTTTGTAATATCTTTGGGTAAGTCAGTAAGGTTAGTCGAAGTAAAATCAAGCATTTCTAATCTACTGAGTTCCGAAACCCATGGGGGGACCGTTGTCATATAACTTTCTGTAAATCGTAAACTTCTAAGTTGTTTAAAACCTCTCAATAACTCTGGTAAAACAGTTTCATCCAATAAACCAGCAAAACTGACTGTTTCTAGGTTTCTGAATTGATGAAACCATTTAGGCATTTTTTTTAACGCAGATGATTTGATGTGAAAATGTTTCAGTTGTTTTAGGGGTAAAATTATTTCTTCCAAATATGTATCAAACTCCTTTTCACTGATGATAGATTTCTCTTCAAAAAAATCAATGTACAGAGTCTCTAGCTCAGTAAGCGTTGTTATACTTTTGGGAAGAAAATTCCCTGTATAAATATGTAATGAATTAAGGCTTGTCAGATTTCCAATGCTATCTGGTATATGGAATAATTTAGGAGCATATATATTTAGATGTTTCAAATTTACTAAATCTCCAATGTTGTTTGGTAAATGAGTTAAATCATCACTTGCTATTTGTAAAGACGTGAGCCGCCGAAGTTCACTAATTTTATTGCTTATTCCATTACCACTCAGGGCATAGCGAATAGAGAGAGTCTTAAGCGTTGTAAGGGTATAAACTTCTTTTGGTAAAGTTTTAAACTCACAAGCTTCAAATGTAATATATTCAACACTGGATAAACATCTAAATGGAATAGATTCCATAATTCCAGATTCTTCTGTTATCCCCCAAATATTTAACTTATTTAGACTAACCAAATGTGTAAATAAAGTAACCAAATCCTCTTTATAAGTTTTACCAAGAGCCTCCACCATAGAAATTGTTAAATCAAATACATTAATCAGGGACAGTTCAGTTTTGATATCATCTAAAGAAGGATTTAATTCTTGACTTGAATCAGGTTTATAGCTTTTTATCCAAGTATCAACTCTTCTTAGTTGTTTTTCCATATCCTACTCATTCAGTGTTAGTTAAAAATGTATTATTTGACGGTTATTTGAGAAGCATCAAATATATACCAAGAACTTAGGTTTTCACGACCATGTATTCTCATTTTTTCTAATAGTTCAGCCATACCTACTCCTAATTGCAAATTACTCTCGATTTGTCCATCCAAATATTTTATGACACCGTCTTTATCTTTAATTACATTAAAGGTATGCCCTTTGTAACCTTGCCCATGACCTGAATACTGTGTTCCTTTGTAGGTTGAAAAAACAAAAGAAGAGCCATTAGGAGAATCTTCCAATAGTTTAGTAACAAATACCCTATTGTTGAGTGGTAAAGGTTTATAACTACTAGCTATTTGAGCTCTATGGGGAAATCCATTAAGGAAGGGGCGAGTCATATCCGATTTATCTGATGGTATTTTCTTTAAATAATCCTCTAATCTATTTAAGCCGTGCTCCCCACCCTTTCCTACAAAACTTTCAAGAAACTTAGATTTATCAAGTATTGGTTTGCCCTGAAGTTTAAGCGCAATAGAAATAGAGACTACAGAACAATTATCTCGACACTTTGAATTAGTAACAGCTTTTGCTGTTTCCTGCAAAAAACTTTTATAGTTCTTCGCATCTATATGTATAAATGGTTTAATAAACTGTTTTACATTACTTAACCATTTGTTATACGCACCCATTGCCTGAATCTCAATGGCTATATTACTAGGGCTTTTGTTAGAATATATTAAATACTTATGTACATCATCTAACTCCCCATTTTTCCCCAACCTTGCAGCATCTTTTGGGTCAGCTTTATACAACACCTTCCACGCTTCAACCAACTCAGGCTTTGCCTCAAATTTAGCCAAAACAGCATCTACATCCTTAAAGTCATCTAAAAACTTCGCCTTGTCATTGCCCAAGGCATTGATTTTATCTTTGAGTGGTTGACTGTTGGTGCGGGCAAGCAAATCATCATACCCATTAGCATTATGCACCAACACCCCTTGCTTGCCCACAAAATAGTTGTGGTTGCTGGCAACGGTAAAGTTGTAAACGGTAACACTGGTATCTTGGCGAGCAAGGCTATCTAACGCTAATTGAGCGGATGATTGATATAATTGCAGACGATCGCCCGCTTTTAAGGCATTTGCTTTTACCCACTTGCCTTGATGGCGAAAAGGGTGTTCTAAAGTAGTTTGAATAATTTCGTTGCCAAAATATAAATTTATAAGTTTTTGGGTCTGCCTTACAAACACTTTGGTTACCCGCTTCAATTCTTGCTTGCCCGTTTTTTCATTATAGCTCCATACCCAATCGCCTACTCGGATATCCTCTATTTTTTTGTGGTCTTTATTAGTCAGTATAAGCGTACCTGCCACAAAACAAGTGCGCTTGCCATTGGGTTGGCAGTGCACCAACTCTTCGCCTGCATTGGTGCGTTGCTTATAAATCACAATATTCATCTCTGTGCCATCGGGCAAACGAGCTGCTATGGGTTGGGTAGCCTCCCCTCGTGCCCTCAATGCTGCCAGGTCTCCAGCAGGTTGGGTACGCAAAGCCCTGGTTACTTCCAGCTTACCTTCGGGGTTTAATTGGGCAAGGGTTTTATCTGCTTTTTTAATTTTAAAAACCCCACTTTCTTTCACTAATTTAATCGCCTTATTACTCAATTTTTTGGTCACCAGGTTGAGCTTGGTGAGGGTGGGGGCTATTTTGGTAGTCAGGTTATCCAGTTGTTTGCCCGTAAACTCAATAAAACCATTGATTGTTTTAGGAGCCCCTACATAAATAGACAGCAGGTCTACCAACACCTTGCCTTGGGTATAGTTGGTGACAAAATTGTTGCAAGTGGCTTTGCTATACTCTTCTTTTACGAGCTTCCAAACTCCCTTTTTCCTGAGCTTGTTCATCGCTTGTGCCATCTGATTGCGTATTTTGGGATCGCTAAAATAGCCCGAAATCAGGGAAATCATCTGGGTAAAGCCCTTCAGCTGCCCCAGCATACCATTGTATACCCCGGCAAAAAAAGCAAAATCTTCCTGTAATTTGGTACGAAGCCTTTGGTCTTCAATCATCCCAAACATATTTTTAAAAGCAGGAGCGTAAGCATATTGGCAAGCTTTACAATCACCCACCTTTGTTTTTACACACAAAGGGTTCCAGTAATGGGGTTTTATTTCTATGCTATCAATAAGTGACGTTACCGCATCGGCAAAACCTCTTAAATAGAAACAAAATTCGTCTTTGACTGCTCCTGCCGAACCAGCCGCATATTTTGCCCAGGCAAAAATTGCCGAATTGGTACCAAACAAGGCTTTATATTGTTCTTTTACCTCGGGGCTGGATAAGGGAAAGGCTTTGCCCGCTTTTTCTGCTTTGATGATGTTAGGGCTGAGGATGGTGTGGTTATTCGCAATGTATTGGTGGCGCACAATCAAATCCTGTATGCTGTATTGATACTTTGGCGACTTGCCTGTGTAGTCCTTTGAATAGCGATTATAACCTTGGGGGATTTTTTTGGTCTTAGTTGCCCACACAGTATACATTTTACCCGAATAAGCACCTCTTATTTTACCCGGAAGGGTAGCATACTTTCTTTTGAGTTCGGTTCGCTTTATAACTCTTGAGTATTTCCTGGATGATATGATAAGCACTGCCGCCCAAATGGTGAGCTCCGGTGTGTCAAACTTTGCTCAAAGTTTACCAGGTTGAGGTTTCATTCTTGCCAATGGTGGTAGTAAGCAGGTAGCAAACTTAATCAGTTTTGCTTGTGTATGCCAGCGGTTTTGACATATTTAAAGTAGAGCAACATGCCCCAGCCAGCCGCTAAGCGAGGCTGAGTATTTTGGGCACTTGCCAACAGCTTATCAAAATCACAACCTGTTTGCTTGACAGTGGTTCGGCTGTTCTGTACGTCAAAGTGATGGGGGTTTATCGCTCCCTTGATATTGCTGCGATTACTTGGGGTGGCAAGCACGTTGTTCCAGTAAATGTCTTCATAACAAACCGTTTTTACTACCTGCAAGTCTTTTAGCAAACTCCAAAAGCCACTCATATCAGCCGAGTTGATGTAGACCGAGTTCAAGTAGGGTTTTCTGTATTTACGGGCTCTCAGGCGCTTATTTTTCTCTAAGATAATGTTTTGAGTAGGAAACCAGTTTTCGGGTTTAAATAATGCAGGATTGAGTCTGACTTTACTTCCTGTTTTTACCCAGACAGGGTACTTTGCTGGGTTTTGTTCCGACAACTTGACGTGCTGAGCTGCCAGCCCTTTCAGATAATAGCCTAAAAACTCGGCACCACTACCACAGCTTGTCCCATTGGCAGGTCTGATAAGTGCCACATACTTTTTGCCATTCTTGCCAATAAACCCTTTGAGACTACCGTTGCAGCTTAGCCAAAACTGCAAAGATTTTTTTTGCATATTGCTTACACTAATGGCCTTGCCAGAGGGAGTCATTACCCCGTCATAGGTTTCTTGGGCAAGCGCAAGATTTGCCACTAATTCATTATCAGATACTTCAATGACCCTGGCACTCGCCCAAGCCCCAGTTTGACTCGCCACCCCCAGTACCTCCTCATACTTCGCTATCAGCTCAGAACTGGGGTTATCCAAGGCAACCTCTTTGGCAAAATTGCCCAACGACTGATGTACCCGGTATATCAGTGCCCGCGCATAGTCATCTTTGGTGTTGACATTTGTCGCCTTGTTTTGCAAGTCAGCCCTGAAATCATTCGCCGTAATTTTGTGTTGCGCCAAACTACCCCCTACGGCAAGCCCGGTACTTTGCAGATAACTGGTTTTGATGCCCACCTTTTTGCCTTTGATCGACTTCACAAAATTGATCGTGAGCAATACCGTGTTTTCGTCCAACATCGATTGGGCGTACACCTTTTCTGTAAAGTCTTTGGTTTCCTGATTAAACCGGGTGGCGGCGTTGGGCTCTTCTACCATATCGGGGCTGCGGGTAATGATCACATACAGCGCTTTGCCCGTTTGCTTTTTCAGCAAGTCTTGCAGTTGCTCTATCTTGGTTTTGGTGTCCGCACTTACATAGTTTAAGCGGTCAATCAAATAGTTAGAAGCGACAGTGCGTGCTTTGAGGGTGTTGTGGGTAACTGCCCGATTAATTAGTTTGACCGAAGCTTCAATGTGGGCTTTTTGCAACGAATCGCGGTCGTTTGCCCAGGCTATAGTGCTTGCCCAGATGCTTGATAAAACAAAAAGGAGGAGTACCCGATGAAGTTGTTGTTTGAATGAATGCATGGTATGTATATATGCTTAAAATATCGTTGGTTTATTTCTTTGATTCCTTCTCGTAAAACTCTTTTACTAAATCATCAATGATCTTGTTTACTTCAGTCTCTATCTTGGCTTTGACCAACTTTAGCTTGTTTTGTGACAAGTCTTCCAACAGTTCTTCGCCCAAGCTCTCCATACTTTTCTTTACTTTTTCCAACAGTGTTCCAAATTTGCCAGGGTCATTGATATAAACCAGAATTTGATCGAATCGAAGCTTTTCAAAATCAAACTTTTGGTACACCTCCAGTAGCGTATTTACTTTTTCGTCAAAGGCTTTGGCCTTCTCGGTTTGGCTTATTGCCACGTGGGTGGTTTCAGGAAACAAGTCATTTTTTACCTCAGTGCCAGTAGTTTGTCCAGAGGGTGCCAGAGTGCTGTCAGCGCCGTTTACCTTGATCCTAAAACCTTGGTCTTCTATGACTACTTCTGCCCTTAGTTTTTGG
>NZ_AAWS01000104.1 GCF_000169175.1 Microscilla marina ATCC 23134 | reverse complement strand
GTATATACTTACTTGTTCTAAGCAGTCTTGCTCACAATCATAGTGGCCTCCAAAATATATGGTTTCCTTCAAACAAGATATATCACCCAAGAAACATAATTCATTACTTTGGTTTTCTACTAGGATGGTGCTTTTATCCAAGATTTGAGTAATGCCAACGCTATTGTTGAACTTCCCCTTTGTATTTTTTCTAAGTAGCACCTCATGACTATCCATTATTTTGTTTTCTAAAGCTCTGTGATCCCAAATAAACCTTAAAGTATCTTTATCTAGTGACTTGAATGTAACCTTTGCTATTAAACGAACAAGAGTATCCTCCTTTTTTCCATCTTTTTCTAACCAAGAAACTCGCTTTATCTCTTGTATGTTGAATGATATTTTTGGATTACCTTGTCCTTGTACTACCATTGCTTTCAGACAAAAAAGCAATATAAATATCCCTAGCTTGTATATCATTTTACACCTTTTTTTCGTCGTTTTAGGTTTGTATTTTCGTAACTTTTAATTGAATTCTTGTACTGACTTGTCGTACTACTCCAAGAAGCATGTGTTCGTTGGTATCTAATAGCTTCAAGCTCTATACTTCCTACATCAGAAATAACGCTTCTGTGGCTGGAACTGGGAAATGTTTTAGGTACTTTCATTCCTCCTACCCTATAGAACTGAAGCAATTGGCGTTTATGATGTGATTCGTGTGCTAAAGAGTTCCTTACATTGTAAACATTAGAATTAGTTGTATGGGTGCCTCTTATCAATAATGCCATGTTTCCCTGCGCCTTTCCTTTTCTTATCAAATAGCTACGTGTTGCACCATAATGTAGCCCTTGAACAGTAAAACCATTTCCTTTTCCTGTGAGGTAAACTTGGATACTATTAAAGTCATTTTTGCTTAAACCAGAGTATGAAAGTTGTGATAGAATATACATTTTTAACTTTGCTTCACCGTCAGCTCCTTGACCTCCAACCCAAGTTCCATTTTTATACAGGTACATCTTAACTTTTCCAAACTGCATTATGACATTACCGTCGTTTTTGCCATCATCGTATATTACCCCTCCACTTTTGTCAATTATTTGGGTTGGAGGACTTGTAGTTGTGTTAGATGAGAATTGATGGCTTGCAGCGGTTGATGTTTCATTGTGTTGCTTGTCTAGCATAGCGTCTAGCATCTTTCCTTCTTCTTCGTTTTGCTTTGTCCACTCATCCAATCGCTTGCTATCAATATCGCTACTACCTTCAGGGGCTAAACCGCTGGGATCACTAAAATTAATTGGACTATTAAAGGAGTAATGATATGGGTTAATGCTAATCATATCTTCAGACATTTTATCAATTGCGTGGAATCTACCTAATTGATCATCATAACCTTGCCAGTCAGTTTCTACCCAATTTAAATTGAAAGAAACTTCCTTTTCTTTATTCATATACAAGTACTTATGCTCCGGCTTCCCTACCTTCTCAATCCCTCGCAGGTTCATTCCAAACGGATAATAATGATTCTCTTGTACAATCAACTGGGGCGTATGCTCCACCACCATATCATCAAAATACACAGGCTCATCTTCGGTTTCGTTGGCGATATAAATTTGCAGCACCCCATTGGCTGGCACCTCATAATCAAAATGCAGTCTTTCCCAGTGAGTCTTGGCCGCCGTTGTCACAAACACCCGACCACTTCGCAAGGCTTTAGTACCCGTTTCGTCATACAGCACGTAGCGCAAATAGGCATTGGGCAAACCGCTGCTTTGACTACTTGGGTTGGGAGGAGTAAAACGTAGACCTATCTGTAAAGTCCGGAGGTTTTCGGCGTGGGTGGTTTCTCCCGATGGTTGAGAAGGCTTCGTCAGCATCCCCAAAAACAAGCCAAACTCTCCGCCTTCGCCTTCGTTGAAAGCCTCCTTGATGTAGGCGTACACCTCTGAAGATATTCGGTCGCTTTTACTTACCTTCAGGGTTTTCCAGGGGCCCAGCGATGCAGTGCTTCGCCGCGTATCCGTTGCCCATTGGGTGGGGCACCCGCACCACCTCATCGTAATCAATTCCTGCTTGCTGATGGACACTAAAATAGTCAAAATCAGCCCGGTAAATTTTCTTTTCTCCTTCTCTGAAAGCGACCCTCAAATTGCCCAAGTGATCCTTGTAATGATACTCATACACAAAGTGACTATCCCAAATCATCCAACGCAAAAGTATATACAATCATACACTTTCGCAACTCATAAACGCCTATCTTTCAGGTTCATAAGAAATAAAAAAAGCCCAAACCATTTTTACATGATTTGGACTTTATAAATACTTACACTGATTAGACGTCAACCTACATAGATGTACGTATATTTTCCGCTTTTATCGTTTTTCATTTTTTTCCACATTTCCTTTGTTGGAGAGCTTTTGTCTACCTTCATCTTTGGTGGTAAATTTTTAACATTGCGTATAGAAGAACTAGAGCGAATAACACAATGATCTTTCTTCCAATCTATAACAACCTTATAAGTTCTATATACCTCAACATAACTTTGTGGTTTTTCTTTTTTATCATAAAAACCATAGGTATAAAATGTTTTCTCTTCCTTGGGGCTAAGCCAATGAAAATAATGAACAGCGGTCACTACCTGTCTTTTATCTTTTGAATAATAATATGTCAAATCACAATGTGGTACACTGATATAATACCCAACATAAATTAAAGAAATAACGACTAAGAATAGCCAAATTTTTTGTTTCATTTTAATACTATTTTACGAATCTTGACTTATTCTTATATCCCCATTTGATGTGAGCTGCGCTCAAATGATCCTCACCAAAATCCTTCATCCAATAGAAAGGATTAAGTGGACCAGAAAAAACACTAAATAAAGTAAGTTGGGCACCCGCAAACAATTTCTTATAAGGTCCCCAGTTTTTAGGAGGAGTATTCAAAGCACCATATGAAGAAGGAATCCAATGTTTTGGCATTAAACGTTCACTCGCAGCAACTACAACAGCCAATATATTTCCGGCGCCCTTCCCTGGCGCGCATTTTAATGCGTGTCTTTTTTTCTACAAGCGTTTGTAACGCGGTTCCAAAATAAACAACCCTGCACTAACAATTTAGTACAGGGTTCAACTTTTTTTTACTTGATGACTATCCCAAATCATCTGTCTTGCAAAAGTATATACAATCATACACTTTCACAACTCATAAACTCCTATCTTTCAGGTTCATAAGAAAATAAAAAGCCCAAACCATTTTTACATGATTTGGGCTTTGTTTTTTAACTAAGCTTATGTTTACTCAACCTTTCCAGTCTCATTTGGAAGGTTTAAAAGAGCTGGGTTAAAAAAGTAAATCATCAACATTCTTTGCTTCTGTATAGCTTAGCCCTGACCACTCAGGCTTTTTTTTAAATCGTGTGCTTTCCCACTTATACTCTCCTCCTAAATTTACCAAAGCCTGAATCAGGGATATTAATAAATAGTGTCGCTCAGGTTTTAATGAGAAACCAATAATTAAGATGTGATCTTCATTGAATACCAATCCAAGTTTTGTGTATAAAGAGGGGCTGACAAGATTGTTTTCTTTAAAACTGGTTTTTATGTCAGTTACCCTATTTAATTCAAAAGTTATGTCTTGGATCAATGGTTTCTTTTTGCAAAACGAAACCTTGTAATAAAATGCTCCCATATTATTTTTTATCGTTGAGTTTTAAACCACGAGTGTAATGTGCTGGGTCTAGCATTAGTTGGATAGCTAGACTTATAACCCGCAGCATCGATTACTTTTGCGCAGGTGGTCGCACAATTATGGTGACGTATATTATAACTTTGTTTTCCCATTCCTACATGGGAAGTTGCGGCAGCCAAAGCACTTGTATATTGCTGTGCTGTGATTACTTTCACAACAGGTATTTTTGCATGTGATAATAATATTCCCAATTCTGCTGGATTCTTAATTTGCACGAACTCAGTCATATTACTCGCGCCTGGAACACTGTGATGGAAAAATAGTTCAGGTCCTCTTCCTAACTTGAGGCTAACTATGCTATGACCTGGGTCACGAACAGCAGGATCAGGATTTTCCGGGATAGTATACAAGGTGATTCATGCTGTTGGCTTAAGTAACTCTTCTGTTATAGGATCAGCAATTACTCCAGGCTTAGGCTTGCTTCTACTTCTATCAGAATAATAATAATATGTAAGCACTGCTGCAGTTCCTAATACTGCCGCTGCTTTTACGATTGGATGGGGTGCTTTCAGGCCTTCAAACAATGCTTTCCCCGCAGGAGAAGCAAGTGTCATGACGGCTGCTGCTTTTAAACGTGATGATTTCTTGGGATGATAGCCAGAGCAACCCGCCCCATGGGTTGGGCAACTGTGTCCATGGTCTAATTTATTATTTCCCACTCCTCCTGATGAGTTCCCCCTACCATGCTGTGCATCTAACAGGGTATTTTGGTGTCTCCCATACTCTTCGTTTTCTTGCGTCCAATCATCCAGACGCCTGTCCTCGATAGCATCGCTACCTTCAGGTGCTAAGCCTGTAGGGTCATTAAATAAAATAGGATTATTAAAAGCGTATTGATAGGGAGTAATACCAGACATCAAGGGAGCTAGTTCATCTATTCCGTGAAAACGCCCTAATTGTGCATCGTACCTTCTAAATTCGGTCTCATAAAAGTTCAAATCAAAGCTTTTCTCAAGCTCAGTACCCGCGTTATACAAGTACTTATGCTCCGGCTTCCCTACCTTCTCAATCCCTCGCAGGTTCATTCCAAACGGATAATAATGATTCTCCTGTACAATCAGTTGCGGGGTGTGTTCCACCACCATATCATCAAAATACACAGGCTCATTTTCGGTTTCGTTGGCGATATAAATTTGCAGCACCCCATTGGCTGGCACCTCATAATCAAAATGAAGTCTTTCCCAATGAGTCTTGACCGCCGTTGTCACAAACACCCGCCCACTTCGCAAGGCTTTAGTGCCCGTTTCGTTATACAGCACGTAGCGCAAATAAGCACTGGGCAAACCGCTGCTTTGACTACTTGGGTTGGGAGGAGTAAAACTCAGACCTACCTGTAAAGTCCGAAGGTTTTCGGCGTGGGTGGTTTCTCCCGATGGTTGAGAAGGCTTCGTCAGCGCCCCCAAAAACAAGCCAAACTCTCCGCCTTCGCCTTCGTTGGAAGCCTCCTAGGCGTACACCTCTGAAGATACCTGGTCACCTTTACTTACCTTCAGGGTTTTCCAGGAGCCTAACGAGGAAGTGTTTCCCCCAAGCTTCGCCGCGTATCCGTTGCCCATTGGGTGGGGTACCCGCACCACCTCATCGTACTCAATTCCTGCTTGTTGATGGACACTAAAATATTCAAAATCAGCCCGGTAAATTTTCTTTTCTCCTTCTCTGAAAGCCACCCTCAAATTGCCCAAGTGATCCTTGTAATGATACTCATACACAAAGTGATTATCCCAAATCATCTGTATTGCAAAAGTATATACAATCATACACTTTCACAACTCATAAACTCCTACCTTTCAGGCTCATAAGAAAACCCAAACCATTTTTACATGATTTGGGCTTTAGTTTTTAACTTAGCTTATATTTTGTTTCCCCAATGGTAGGTACAAGCTACGCTCGCGCTAGGCTTGCGCCAGTTAAATTCTACTTACGCCAAGTTGTGAGGCGAACTGGATTCGGAGCCTAGAGGCTTGCGTCAAGTTCGGGAATTATAAAGTAACTCTCAAAACCACAAACGTTAAAAAAACAATGATATAGTGCTTTTTTCACATCATCAGGAGTATTTGCTAAAGATTTCAAATCTATGTTCCTATCTTTCATATTCTTAGCATCTCTTATCAAAAAAGGATAATTACTTTTATCATCCTGTGATAGAGAGACCTGTCCTTCTTCTATTTCTAATTCTAACTCAAAACCAGCATAAACATACAAAAGGTCATTTTGTAAAAATGATGATATAGATATTATAGAATCTAGAACACCTACACTTTGCAAAGGCGAAAAGGCAACTTGAATGCAAATAATACCGCCTGTTATAACAAAATTCAAATGTACATCATCAAAATACATAGGGATATAATACTCCCCCTGCGCATTTAAGTCATCAAGCGAAATAAAATCAGACTCATCCCAAGAATATAACACACTAGAGATATGCTCAACACAATCTTTATTATCACGCAAAAAGGCTACAACGTTAGCATAATTCTTAGAATTATTTTCTAAAATAATGTATACTTCAAAATTCCCTAACTGTCTTAATACTTCTGAACTCTTACTCATAAACCGTTAATTTCCATTATTATTCCTATTCTGGAGTCTTCTTATTCTTCTTTGAACACTGGGCCTTGGTGTAGAACTGGTATTATAAAGAGACCTGAAATTCCCAGAAGAATCTAACCTAAGTAACCAATCTCCGAGTTTGATATGGTATTCTCCACCATGTACACTATTTGTTTCTGGGATTTTCAA
>NZ_AAWS01000103.1 GCF_000169175.1 Microscilla marina ATCC 23134 | reverse complement strand
CCGTCGTCGTTCGCGCAAGCTTACCCGCGAAAAACCGCCACTCCTTTGGGCTTCGGCTGTGAACACGGGCGGGCCCCAACGCGCGGTTAGAAAGCTTCAAAGTAGTGGTTTCGAAAGTGGTTTTGCCTGGTCGTCTCCCCGCTGGCTTACGCGCAGTGTTTGCGCCGCTTCACTTAGTCGTTCCTCCTGCGTTCATCTGCGCGCTCACTTTTCCAAACTCCCTGGGCTTTGTACTGTTGAAGGCGATCTTTGCACTGCTGAAAGTGGTCTTTGTATGGTGTAAGGCGGTTATTTACCATTTTTCTTTCTTTTGAAAATAGTGCTTTGTACATTTGGTCTTGGTTACATTGACGCCTTTGGTCTTTGTAATGAGTGCAACAAAAGGATGCGCTTAAAGATTTGAAATACAGGATTTTAGGTGCGTATACTATAAAGACCATTTAGGTAACTTGAGGGTGGCTTTCAGAGAAGGAGAAAAGAAAATTTACCGGGCTGATTTAGAAGATGTTACCACCGACAAACAGCAAGGTTTCGAATACAAAGAAGTAATTATTTCTTCTGATCCCACGAGCGCCAGCAACCATGTAGCCAAACTGACGAGCACCGAGCCGTTAGGAATGCTACGCAACCTGGAAGTAAGCAAAGGCGATGTGGTAAAAGTGAAAGTGAAGGGTTATTACGCCGGAGGTTCGGTGACCCACAACAACGCGGTGAACTGGGGGCTTACCCTGGGACAAGTGAATGGTCACGCCAAGAGTGGAGAAATCTCTACAGAAAACACGCCTTTTCTACTGAATTTAGGGTTAAGCATTACGCCCAACAACGGGGGTAATAACCCGAACGCGAGCGTACCGAGTGGTTACTTAAAACTGGTATTTTATAAAAAAGACGGGACGCCCGTTACCGCTTCGTTACAAATTGCTCATCTGAGCCCAGGCGCCGGACAATGGCAAGACCTGGAACTGACTTACACCGCCACCGAGCGCGGTTACCTCCAAGCCTTCGTTGCCAACGAAAGCGACCAGGAAGTATTCTTTGATGATATGGTGGTGGAACATACGCCGCAATTGATTGTACAGGAGAATCATTATTATCCGTTTGGGTTAGAACTGGAAGGACTTTCTAAACACGGAAAACCGGAGCACAGGTGGAAATTCCAAGGTCAGGAAGAGCAAAAAGAATTTGGGCTCAACTGGTCACAATTTAAGTGGAGAAATGCTGATGTTGCCTTGGGTAGGTTCTTTTCTGTTGATCCTTTAGCGGAAGACTATTTGTACAATAGTACTTATGCTTTTAGTGAGAATAATGTAACAGGAAACAGAGAGCTAGAAGGTTTAGAAAAGACAAGCCCTGTTAATCCTTTTTACCAAGTATTGCAAAATACCAACACTAATCCAACTAAGAGTACGGCTGCTAAACGACAAAATGTAGCGCACAGCGATGTCAAAAACTTTGTAAAAAGTAGGGTAGGAGGAGCAATGGTTGGTTTTAGCGATTCTCAAAAGCGACTAAAGTTTTACAAGCCAAGAGTAGCAAGGTTAGAAGCAAGATACAAAGCAGGAAAAATATCAGCTGGTCAATACGCTATGGGTAGATATAATGCTCAGAAAAAAACTAAAATAAGACAATCTGCAATTGGACGTACAGTTGGTAATGTTAGACCATTTGGTAAGCCATTGGCGCAGCAAAAAGCTTTGGCTGAAGCTGTAGCTGCAGGAGAAAAACCTCTATCTAAAAATGCCTTTAAGACGAGAAAATCAACAACAAGATTATCTAAAATTTCGCGAGGTGCTAGTGGAGGGTTTATGGTTTTTGCTGCTGCATTGAGTGTTGAAAATGTAGTTAAATCTGATAATAAAGTAGCAACTACAGTACAAGAAATTGGGGGGTGGACAGCAGCCTTTCAGGGTACAAAAGCTGGAGCACTTTTAGGAGAAAAAATTGGAACGCCTTTCGGACCGTATGGTAAAGCTGTTGGAGCGTTTGTGTTAGGAACTACTTCTGGGTCTATTTCCTATTTTTATGGAACAGAGTGGATTAAAAGCTTGCAGAATACAAAGGTAGAACGCAAGGAAGATAAAGTTTGGCATCAAAGTAAACAATCAAACAATAGCTCAATTTGTTTTGTTGCAGGCACACAAATACTCATGGCTGATGGGTCTAATAAAAAGATTGAGAACGTCAAGGTTGGAGATACGGTCAAAACAGTAAATATGAAAACTTTTGAATTAGAAAATCAGAAGGTTTTGATGATTGATTCTCCGATACATGATGATATAATTGATATTAATTTTACGGATGGAACAAAAAACTCTAATACGTTTGATCACCCTTATTATGTTGAGGGTAAAGGTTGGTGTTCCTACAAACCAAGTTTGACAAAGGAAAGGTATGGTTTAGATACTAAACAACTCGCTGAAGGAGATATGTGTTATAAATTTTCAAATAACATGCTGACTAAAGTTATTGTCAGCAGTATAAAGGAAAATATTAGAAAAGAACAAACATATAATTTGTCACATATTTCAAACACACACAATTTCTTTGCGAATGGCATTTTAGTTCATAACAAAATTCTAAATCCAAATGAGCATAGTAACAGAAAAAAATAATGCTGGTGGTTACGTGATATACGGACAAAGTCCAAGGGGGAGTTCTATTATTTTTGTGCTCTCTGTGTTCTTTCTTATGTTTATAGATTTCGTGTACCTATACTCTATATCAATTGTTTTAACGATTGTAGTATCACTATTTGTAATAGGTTTATTACTGAGGTATTACTCTAAGTTTGAAATATTAATCAACTCTAATGAAATTGTTTTTTCTAAAAAAGTTGGAAAAATCACCTTCTTAGACTGGAAAATTGAGGTTGATAATATATCACAAATTAATCCAAAGATGTTTTTAATAAATGAACATCAAACATCTGAAACAGAGATCGAATTATTAGAGTCTTTTGATGATGATTGTTTGTTAATTAAGGGTCAGGAGCGAGAATTAAGACTTGGTAATGAAAAAAGTTCTAAAAAGATTTTTGAATCACTCCAAGTAGTTTTAGAAGAGTTATTTCCTGAGTTTATGTCAAACTAGCCTAGTTTAAGTTTAAACTTATCCCAATAAATATACAGCCTGATTCATTCATTTGAGTCAGGCTTTTTTATTTCTTATGAACCTGAAAGATAGGAGTTTATGAGTTGCGAAAGTATATGATTGTCTGTACTTTTGCAAGACAGACGATTTGGGATAGTCATCTGTTAAAGTGTAACCCTGTACTAGTTTAGTGCAGGGTTTTTTATTTCTTATGAATTGGTGTTTATACTGTTCCATTGTATTGATGTATGTGCATGCCTTTTTCAGATACTACTTCGGCTGAGTACGTAAATTTGGTATAAGGGACAAATGTTGGAACGAGTGCTTTTATATTGTGTTCAATATTAGGGATGTTGAGTATTTCTTGGTACAAAAAATCTATTTCTGTACACATATTAAGCCCTACTCTTTGTTTTGACCTCGCAATGATAATTAACTTTGCAGCTAAAAAAGGGGAGTCGTTTTGTGGTTGGCTCATAATATTTACGAAGCTAAATTGATTGCATCATTGAGCGTGTCCTTCAGACGTTTTTTAATGATGAGGCTGTCAATGATTTGGAAAATAGATTGCTTTTCACTTTCATCTAATTGCTCCAGTAGGTGTACTTTTTCCACCAGCGACTTATCCAGTGAATCAACATTTTTAAATAATTGATCAGATACAAATAGTTCGGCTACTTCAATATTCAGTGCTTTACATATTTTCTCTAGTGTTGCAGTGGTTGGATCAGTTTTACCTTTTTCTATTTTAGAATACTGTGACTGATCCATGTTTAGTGTCAATGCGACCTCTTTTTGAGAAAGTTTTTTAGCTTCTCTTACTTTTTTAATTTATCGCCTATCTCCATTTTTATAGATTTTTACATCTATAAAGTTACAAAAAACAGTTTTTTAAGTCCTTATTTACCCTATAGTTTTTCATTTTGCTGGTTTTGCGTTGAATATATTTGGATATATAAGTCTATATAGATATGTTTGCTCAATAGACTTATTAATCCAAACATTATTTACAATGACTATCTCAGATATCAAACAAAATCTCTCCATCACTACCGTTTTAGCCCACTACGGCTTAAGCGTCAATGGAAACAACCGCATGTGTTGTCCTTTTCACGATGACAAAAAGCCGAGTATGGAGGTGTTCCCGAAGTCGGACACGGTGTTTTGCTTTAGCAGCAATTGTGAGGTGCACGGAAAGCCTATAGATGTGATTGATTTTGTGATGCACCAGGAGAAGTTGAGCAAACACGAGGCAATTTTGAAGTGTAAATCATTGTTGGGTGCCACCGGTGGAGTAGGGGCTTCTGCTGTAGCGCAGGCGCAGCCTGTGGTTTCAGAGAAAAGCCGAATCAAGACGATGACGGCGGTTTTTGCTCACTTCCAAAAGTCGTTTGCTCAAAGTAAAGCAGCCCAGGCATACATGCAAAATCGTGGTTTGGAGCGCATCCAGGAAGTCGGTTTTCACGATGGTACGTTGAGCAAGCCTTTGCGTGCCGGGTTGGAGGCTTTGGGGATTACTTCGGCTTGGGGGCGTGGTTGTGTGATTTTCCCTTTGAAGAATGCCCAGGGCGAGATCGTGAGTTTTTATGGGCGCAGTATCAGCAACAATGGCGACCAACGGCATTTTTATAGCAAAGACCGAAAAGGGCTTTACCCGGCGTATCCCGATTTGCAAGGCACTAAGTATCTGGTACTTACGGAAAGTGTGATTGATGCGGCGTCTTTTCCGGTAGATGATGCAGCTACGGCGGTGTTGGCTTTGTATGGCACCAATGGGCTTACTCCAGCGCACAAACAGTTGGTGGTGCAAATGCCGCATCTGGAGGAAATCTATTTGTTTTTTGACGGGGATGATGCAGGTCGCAAGGCGTTGAAAAGTAGGGCGGATGAGCTTTGGAAAGTGTGGATGCACGGTTCGTCGGCTACTACACAAACGATTAGTTCGGTGCCTACTCCAGAAGGGGAGGATGTGAATTCTTTATTGGTGGCTTATGGCGAAGTGGTGGAAGCATCGGATGAGCCGTCGATTTTTCAGCATCTCCTGAGTCAGAAAACGGTGCTTTACTCAGGAGGCGGTACCGCCAGCACGCCTGGCACTACAGCACCACCCGCGCCGAACTTCAAGTTCGATACGTCTAACCCTGCAAAACTGGCGCTGGAGACGGTCAATGCGCGTTATCAGTTGCAAGGGAAACCCAAACCGGAGTTGGAGTCGATGAAGGTGACGTTGTTTATTTATCCGGCGTCTGGTGCGGGTAGCACAAAGAGTCGGCATAAGGTAGATTTGTTTGAAGACCGCCAAATAGAAAAGGTAGCGCGCGAAGCTTCGGAGAAACTTTTTATTTCTTTTGAGTTGTTGTTGATGGATTTGAACAGTTTAGCCGATCAGTTGGAAGCCCACCGCGACCAGCAGCTAACAGAATTGGCGGACGCCAAAAGCAAGTTGAGTGCGCCCACCCTGGTACCGCCTGGCTTGCGAAAAGAATGCATGGCTTTGTTGCGTTCGTCTGACCTGATGGCGAAACTAAACGAGCAAATTGGGGCTTGTGGGGTGGTAGGCGAGGAGATGAACCGTTTGTTATTGTTTTGTGTCGCAAGCAGTTACAAGATGCCGGATACTTTGCACGCTATAGTACAAGGAAGCAGCGGGAGCGGTAAATCGCACTTGTTGAATGTCATTCTTAAGTTGATGCCCGAAGAAGGCGCTATGGATGTGACCCGTATTACCGACCGTAGTTTGTACAATTATGGAAAGTATGATTTGTGTAATAAGTTGTTTGTGTTGCAGGATTTGGATGGTTTGAGCGAGGAGGCTTTATTGTCTTTTCGTGAGTTGATCAGCTACGGTAAATTGGCTAGTTCTACCACCACTCAGGATCTGCAGGGGAGAAATAGTGGTGGTGTGAAGGAGGTATATGGTCCGGTGGCGAGTATGGCGGCGACTACCCAAACCGAGGTGTACGAAGACAACGAAAACCGTTGTTTTACCCTGGCGGTGAACGAAGGCGAAGCGCAAACCAAAGCGATTACTGATTATATGAATGCTTGTGCGGCGGGAACGGTGATTAAGTCTCAACAATTGGCCACTCAGGAATTGTTACAAAATTGTGTGCGTTTGTTGCGTCCTTATGAGGTGGTGAATCCTTACGCCACTCAATTGTCGTTGCCTGGCGAGGTAAAAAATCCGCGCCGTTTGCATAGTTTGTACCAGTCTTTGGTGAAGCAAATTACTTTGCTGCATCAGTTCCAGCGAAAGCGCGATGCGCACGGTCGTTTGGTGGCTACTACATCTGATTTGCATTGGGCGAATGAAATATTGTTCGAAACTATTATATTGCGCATTGATGAACTGGATGGTAGTTTGCGTCAGTTTTTCGAGCAGTTGAAAAACTATTGTTTTGACCAAGGCGTCAAGCAGGAGTTTAGCCGGCGCGAAGTGCGTCATAAGTTCCGGATAGAAAACACCCGTTG
>NZ_AAWS01000102.1:5000-6714 GCF_000169175.1 Microscilla marina ATCC 23134 | reverse complement strand
GGGATAACAGGCTGATCTCCCCCGAGAGCTCACATCGACGGGGAGGTTTGGCACCTCGATGTCGGCTCGTCACATCCTGGAGCTGGAGAAGGTTCCAAGGGTTGGGCTGTTCGCCCATTAAAGTGGCACGCGAGCTGGGTTCAGAACGTCGTGAGACAGTTCGGTCCCTATCTGTTGTGGGCGTAAGATATTTGAGAGGACCTGACCTTAGTACGAGAGGACCGGGTTGGACGAACCTCTGGTGTATCAGTTGTGTTGTCAGATGCATCGCTGAGTAGCTACGTTCGGAAGAGATAAGCGCTGAAAGCATCTAAGCGCGAAACTCGCCTCGAGATGAGATATCTATATAAGGGTCGTTGGAGATGACGACGTAGATAGGTTGCAAGTGTAAGAGTTGAAAGACGCTGAGCTGAGCAATACTAATTACCCGAAAACTTCCTGGAAATGAAGGGTTAGCAAAGTGAGAGAGAGAGAAGTATGAACAAAGAAAATGCTTCGGTGTTGAGAATTTCTGCCTTCCATTATGTTATAATTATTGATGATCAATCAATTGTTATAAGTAATAATGGTTTAAATATCAAATTCCATTACAAATCATATATAAGAACTTTAAAGAAATAAGTCAATGCGCAGTAAAGTGAAATGCTTTATGAAACATTGCAAGATCTAACGGTGGTTAGAGCATGGGTGTTCACCTTTTCCCATTCCGAACAGAGCAGTTAAGCCCCATTGCGCCGATGGTACTACAATCAAATGTGGAAGAGTAGGTCGCTGCCGATCCAATACCAACCCTCATTGTGAAAACAGTGAGGGTTTTTTGGCTCTAGAGTAAATATAGAGTTGATTAAATTATCCCCTCAACTCTCTGACATATTTCCCAGATCTAGTATTCGACTATTTTTAACTCCAGTATTCAAACTAGCCCTTAATTTAAAGTTATCTTCTGCAATGTATGATGAATAAGCCGTTGATTTTTAAATTTATATAACCTTCCATGTATTAGTTTTAGCACTTTTGATGTTTGCTCAAATACTCATAAGAATTAGAATCTTAACCCACAAGCTTACTTTTTATTTGATTAGTAATGATAGTCATCATGCATTTAAGAGAACAACCCCAGTTTAATTCTTACTAGTAATACTAATCTGTTTGATAAAACATGTAAAAAAAATCTATACCTGCTCAATGTTTTAGGTATGCCAAGACTTGACCATTGCTTATGCCCCCCTTAACCTTGACAGGTTTTTTATTTTGTACGTTATATTACTGAAATTACATAGCCCACCCCAATGATGAAGTACTAGGGTAATAGAGGTGAGCACTAGTAAAAACGTTGGCTTTTCAACCGTTGATTTCTCTATTATATTGCGAAATATTGTTAACAAAAATCACCATTCGACGTTGTAAATAGCAATTATTGTGATCAAACGAAAGAGTTGATAAATTGTGATATTTCTATGCTCAAATACTTGCAGTTACCCCAGAAATTAGTACCTTTGCATTCACAAATTTCAAAGGAGATTTGATTTAAAGGATTTGAAAAAGAGTTAAAAATGCGGCGGTAAAATTCACCGTTATTTTTTTGTTCAAGTTGTTGGATATTAAAAATAAAGCTTGCACCTTTGCACTCCGAAAAACGAACAATGGTTTGTTTTGATTTTGAATAGTTGAGTAATAAAGTCAAGCGACAGCGATCAAAAAAAGATCGCAATTT
>NZ_AAWS01000101.1 GCF_000169175.1 Microscilla marina ATCC 23134 | reverse complement strand
CAGACAGAAGGCAATCATTAATAGTGTAAAAATTTTTGTCATAATTGTTTTATTTGGGAATAAAAAAATTGAAAAAAAATATGATCGGATGTTGAATACGGAAAGGTAGTAAATCTGATAAAAAAAATAGGTGAATCACATTTTTTTACACACTAACCTAATTTTTTTTTATGCGAAAAGTAGTAAAACAATTCAAAATATCGAACTTGCGAACCATTTGGAAGCTTCAAGCTACAAGAGGCAAGCTTCAAGTATTTTATAGGCTTTTAAGAGTTTGTTGAAGGGTTATAATTTCTCCATGTTTTATAAGGCTTTTGGTTCTAACAAAACAACCTCTAGAGCTTGTCACTTGTCGCTTACCCCTTGTTGCTAATTAACTTATAAACAACAACATGCGGCATTTATTAGGTATTAAGGACATCTCAAAAACGATATACAACGCATATTTGAGATGGCAAGCCATTTTAAGGATGTAATTAATCGCCCCATCAAAAAAGTACCCTCGCTCAGGGACATCACCATTGCCAATGTTTTTTTTGAAAACTCTACCCGCACCAAACTTTCGTTTGAACTTGCCGAAAAACGCTTGTCGGCCGATGTGGTCAACTTTTCGGCATCGGGCAGCTCGGTAAAAAAGGGGGAAACCTTACTCGATACGGTCAATAATATTTTGGCTATGAAGGTAGACATGGTGGTAATGCGGCACTCAAGTGTGGGCGCCGCCCATTACTTGTCTAAGCGAGTAGACGCGCGCATTGTAAACGCAGGCGATGGCACCCACGAACACCCCACACAAGCTTTGCTAGACTCGTTTTCGGTCAATGAAAAGTTGGGCGAGGTAGCCGGAAAAAAGGTGGTGATTGTAGGGGATATTTTGCACTCACGGGTGGCTTTGTCCAATATTTTTGCTTTTCAGAAACTGGGGGCTGAGGTAATGGTATGCGGGCCTATTACGCTGTTGCCCAAGTACATAGAGTCGTTGGGGGTAAAGGTAGAGTTAGACGTACAAAAGGCGCTGGAGTGGTGCGATGTGGCC
Source organism: Microscilla marina ATCC 23134 (assembly GCF_000169175.1). Classification (NCBI taxonomy): domain Bacteria; kingdom Pseudomonadati; phylum Bacteroidota; class Cytophagia; order Cytophagales; family Microscillaceae; genus Microscilla; species Microscilla marina. The sequence goes on along the minus strand of NZ_AAWS01000101.1, from coordinate 6,525 downwards.
AATGTGTTGCGTATTCAGCTTGAGCGCCAACAAATCAAGTATTTTCCGTCGCTGCGGGAGTATTCTTTGTATTATGGCATTGACAAAAGCCGCCTTGAGCGTCTCGACAAGGAGATTACGGTGATGCACCCTGGACCCATCAACCGGGGCATAGAGCTCAGCAGTGATGTGGCGGACTCTGACCACGCCATTATACTCGATCAGGTAGAAAACGGGGTGGCGGTGCGCATGGCGGTGTTGTACTTGCTTGCCGAGGGGATTAAACCGTGATTTGGTTGGAAGCTCTGACAGGGGCAAGGTGTAAGCGACAAGCTTCAAGCTAGAGGAGCACTTGTCGTTTGAAACTTAAAGCTCTAGATGCATAGCTTTATTCGTTTGTGGGGACACAAACGAAGGCGTCAGGAGGGAAACTCAAAGCTATAGGTGCACTTGTGGCTTGTCGCTTGAAACTTAAAGCTATAGACACACTTGTGGCTTGAAGCTATCATTCATTTTTTCGCATATTATCAAATTTGATAAAAAATATGGAATACGATATTAATATGTTGCAGGTGGCTTCGCCTCAGGCCTGGCTAGATGCGGTGTTGAACGATTTTGATGCATTTTTGCAAGACCACGCCGATTGTGAACGCAAGGCGTCGGCTATGGCGATGAGTTTTGTTGCCAAGTTTCCCAACCGCACCGAAATTATCCCTGAGTTGATTGACATTGGGGTTGAGGAGCTGCAACACTTCAAACAAGTATACAAAATAATGGAACGCCGGGGGGTGTTGTTGCCCGAAGGAATGGCTAAAGACTTGTACATCAAACAATTGGTGGGTTTGTGTCGCTCTACCCGCGAGGAGCGTTTTATGGATCGTCTGATTTTGGCGTCGTTGGTAGAGTGGCGGGGTTGCGAGCGTTTTAAGCTGATTGCCGATGGACTAAGTGCTGATAGGGAACCTGACCTGAAACGGTTTTATCAATTGTTGTGGGAGTCGGAGGCACGCCACGGGGAGAGTTTTATTGCGATGGCGTTGCGTTATTTGCCCGAAGCCGATGTGCAAAACCAATTGCAGTATATGGTAGACGAGGAGGCGAAGATTTTGCAGGGGCTGGAGATAAGGGCTGCTTTGCATTAGGGGTAGGTGGTAGTTGCTGGTGGTTTCTTGATAAAGCTTTTAGCCTTTGCTTGAGCTACGGTTAATAGTCGATGGTTCAATGGTTCAGTGCTGTTATATCATGTTACCCAAAAACCTTGAGCTGTGGCAAGCAATGGCTTGAGGTTTTTACACTTTTGTATCCTTTTTTAATAGACTTGCAGGGTCAAGTATAGGCAATATAACACCCGATAAGATAGTACCTTCTGTTTTTTGGAATACAATGCCCCGGGCGGTTGAATAGGCTATGCCCATAATAGTTGCTGCAAATACAGCATCAAGTATAATTTCTCCACTGTTTTTTACTTCTACAAAGTCCCTTAGATTTTCTACTTCAAACTCAAACTCGATGCCAAAGCGTCCCTTCAACTCGAGTAACTCGTCATTTTCGTCTTGACCATCCAATAGAACATATAACCTGATACCTATCAACGACTGTTCAAGGTCGAGTCCTGTCTCTTGAGAAAAGGAAAATTTATGTGAAACGGGAGTTGCTCTACCGTTTAGAAAACTGGTAGAAGCTTCAATATTGCTTTTAAAAACTGTCACACGTGAAACTTGAATTTTATCAGGTTGGATAGCAGCTCTTTCCATTGTTCTTAGGCTATTTTAAAAGTATCAACTGATGAGTTTTTTTGCCAATCATAAACAGGCTGAACTGAATCTAACATTTTCCTTTTACTACGAATAACCCTGCTCACTTCTACAGTTGTACTTTTTGTTTCTTGATATTGTTTTTGTGCTTCTGTAGGAGTTAAAATAATATCTTCACCTAAAACTACTTCTAATTTAGTAATTGTTTTAACAGTTAGGTTATGCAAACCCGATAGCCATTTACTTACCTCTGATTCATGCTTGCCCATTTTTTTTGCAAGATCTTTTTGTGTCCACCCTTTGCTTTCCAGTATTTCAAATATCTGCTCAGTAATCGCCAGGTTCTTTTTTACATTTTGTTTAATTTCTGGCTTTACTTTTTGAGCCGCACTTGATATGAGTTCTTTTTTCATAATTCAATTTCTGTGTTATCATCAATGATCAATACTTGATTTATATCATCTACTTCAATCTCTCGCTCTCTGATCAATTCATCAATTTTTTTACGAGTTTATTCGCTAAGTCAAAATGCGGTTTTACTACCAAACACTCCTGTGCAGTTTTCGCCTCCTTTGATTTAATCCCCCCATTAAATAAAATCACAATGCTATCGCATACTCTCATGCAATAAAGCCTAAGGTTATTGTTATAATCTATTTCTATGAGTTTTGCAGGTGGTGGCAAAGCTTCTGCTCTTTGTTCATGTCTGAAGTACCTCTTTTTTGCCCCTATATTTTCCCCTATTTGCTGAATTAGGCTTATAATATATTGGTACTCTTCTTCTACCTCAACATTATTTGCATGTCTATTTATAAAATCTTCAAACTCGCTATAAGCAACGTTTTCTAACTTGACAGAATAGTAGGTAACTTTATTAAATTGTTGAATTTCAACTATTTTTGCAAATATATTCACTTTTAAGTTAACTTCAAAACGTAAAAAATGAGACAATGTTTTGATAACCCCAAACCACCTACGCTTGGCATATTTATTTTTGTTGAGGGTTGCTTACAATTATACTGAATTATACAACACAAAGCAATATGATCAAAACCACCCAGCTATCATAAGACATCATTGTTAAAGGGCTATACACCCTACTGTAAATTATTCACTGCAAGGTTTTTGCTAAAGTACTTGCCCACCAAATTTAGCGGGCAATTTTGGCAAGCAAACAAGCCCGCAAAGCTTGGCAAAACCAAGAAAATCGGTTAGTTTTGTGTGATTAATTGTGGTCATCAGTATATCCTCCCATTACATTATGGAATATAAAAATCGTAACTTAACTACTCAAAAAAAGAAGGAAGATACAGCGTCGCAAGAGGGCATTTCAGGCAGCGAATACCTCAAACGTCTGGAGTTTTATAAAAAACGTTTTGAGCAAGAGCAAACCCCAAAAACGACTTCTGAAGAAGGCAATGGCTCTACTCAAACAACGCCTTTGTCGAAAAAGCAGGACAAACCGGGGACGCCTTCGCCCGACAAAAAGCAAACTGGCTCGCCTGACACCCCCACCCAGGAAAAGGAGAAGCTGGCACCAGAGAAAGCCACCTCTACCAAAACCCAGGAAACCTCTACCCCACCACCGACCAACGACACCAGCAAAGAGAAAGCACAGGTAAAACAACTGGAGAAAGAGGCGGGGCTTGAGGCGTTGACCAAAGACCCACAAGAGACTAAAAAAGACCCTGACCAACCCAAGGAAACCACCCATTCTGAAAAGGAAATCTCGGACAAAACAACCAAGGACCCTACTACCACCGACAAGACGCTTGAGGTGAAAATTCAAACTACCGACAAAACCAGCAGCCAGGATAAAGACATCAAATCGGGGACGCAGGATACCCCTTCGGGCGGCGGAGAAAAGAAAACAGCGCCGGGGGGCAAAAGTGGCGGCGGTGTGTCGGGCAAGAAGTCGGGCGGCAAGGGCGCCAATAAAGAAGGGGGCAACGGCCAACGGATGACAAACATTCCCCGCCCTGAGTTTGCCGATAGTGAAAAACGAATGGCGGCACGCATCGACCAGGAGAAGGGTAAGCCCAAGGCAGGTATGCTGAAGGCGACCAAACCTGTGGTAGATAAAAACAAGCAAAAGATTGCCAAAACCCAACAGGCAGAGAAAAAGAAAACCCCGGCGGTGCTGAAGGTGAAGCAAACCAAAGATGCCGAGGTGATTCCGCAGAAGGCGAGCAATGCCGAAAAATCGGCGGAAGACGTGAAGGGCTTGAGCAAGAAGGAGGTGAAAAAAACCGACCAGGGCAGCATTGCCCAGGCTGCCAGTAAGTTTAAAAAGGCTTTGGTAGATAGTACCCCCAAAAACGCTGACCAGTTGCAAGACGAGGAGTTTATGGGCAAGCTCAACAAAACGGCAGAAGAAGGGGTGAGCGAGCTGTTTGGGAAGGTAGAAGTAAAAACCCAGGAAGTAGGCAACGATTTTAAAGAGATAGACAACCCTGGTTTGGGCGAAAAGCCGCGCTCTGCCAAGGCATTGCCCGACATAGAAAAAGCACAGAATACGGCTTTGATGGATGTAGAGGAGCTGAAGGCCAAACAAAAAGTGCCCGACGAACAGCTGGAGTCTATCAGGCAGTCGGGCGCAGAGGCGACCAAGATTCTGAAAAAGGAAAAAATTGGCGAGGGAGAGGCCATTTCTTACGCCCAGTTTAGCGAGGCAAAGTCGGAAGACCTGCGCCGGGGCATAGACCAGTACGAGAAGGTACAGGAGGAGTCGGCAACGGGCGCCGACAAAATTCGCAAAACTGAGAAAGCGAAGCACGATGTGATGGCAAAAGCCATTAAGGACAAAGAGCAGGCAAAACGGGGGCATATGCGCGCCAACCGCGATGAACAGCTCAAAGCCAGCCGGGGACAGCAAGGACGTGCCAAGTCTGAGCTTGAAACCAAACGCGCCGAGATTACCGCTAAAATGGAGGAGGTGCATACCCGCACCCGCAAGGCGGTGACCGAACGCCTGGGCAAGCTCGACTCGGAGGTGAAAACCCGCTTTAGCCGTGCCAAACGCAGGGCAATGCATACTTTTACCCACAACGTGGAAACACGTTTGGACAAGTTTCACGATGACCGCTACTACAAAAAAGGGCAAAGCCTGGGCAGCTTGTTGTACAACATTGGACGCTCGTGGTTTGAAGATACCAGCGACCTGCCCCAGGTGCTGAAGATTTTTGAGAGCGAGCGGGCGCTGTTTATTTCTACTATAGAAAAAGAGATTGCGGCTATTATAAGCTATGTAGAAAGCGAGGTGGCGGCGTGCAAAAAGATCATTGAAGAGGCCAATACTGCCCTCGAAAACATTGTAAAGGAACAGGGGCCGGCTTTCCAGAAAATAGCTAAAGAGGCTTACCAAAAAATACGCAAGCAGCTCAACAAGCTCGACAGCGAGGTAGACCAAAAAGCCGCCGAGCTGAAACGCTACCTCGAAGCCCAACGCAAAAAAGCGATTGAGGAGGTAGACAAAAAGATAGCTGAGATCAAAGAACGCCTCAAAGGTTTGCTAAACCAGGTAGCGAAGTTTTTGACCGATGCTGCCTATAAATTCTTTAAGTGGGTGCTCTCCAGCAGTGGGTTTAGCACCGAACAAATAGACCAGTTTATCAACCAGGGCATAGAGGTGCTCACTAAGATAGTGACCGACCCCATGGGCTTTTTCCAGAATGTGGTAGAGGCAGTGGGCAAGGGTTTCAATGGTTTTGTGGGCAACATTGGCAAACACCTCAAAAACGGTTTATTTGCCTGGCTCACCGGCGCCATGGGTGGCATTGGTTTGAACTTGCCGCAAAAGTGGGATTTGAAGGGTATTTTTTCGGTGGTGCTACAGATCATGGGGCTCGACTGGACGGTGATACGCGCCCGAATAGCCAAAGAGGTGGGCGAAGAAAACCTGGCACGTGCCGAAGAAGCCGGGGGCGCCGGACTGGAGCTGCTGCAAACCATCAAGGAGAAGGGGTTTGTGGAGGCCATGTGGGACATGCTGTCAGAAAAGGCCGCCGAAATCAAAGAAGCGGTGCTCAGTGAAATCCAAAACTGGCTCATTGTGTCGGTGGTAAAACAAGCCACCATTAAGATACTCTCGATGCTGAACCCCGCCGGGGCCATTGTGCAGGCAATTTTGGCGATTTATGACTTTGCGATGTGGCTCATCAACAACTGGGAGCGCATTGTACAGATTATCCAAAACATTGTATCGTCGGTGGGCAAAATAGCCATGGGCATGCTGGGCGAAGCCGCGAAGTTTATAGAAAACACCCTCGCCAACTTTATCCCCCTCCTGCTCGACTTTATGGCGCGCATGCTGCGCCTGGGCAATGTAAGTGCCCGCATCAAGAGAATATTGGCGAAGCTACGCAAACCTTTGGATGATTTGATTGCGAAGGTGATGGCGTTTATTAGGAAGAAGATCAGGAGCTTTGGGAAGAAGAAGAAAGGAGATAAAGGGAAGGATGTTAAGAAGGATCAGGATGAAAAAAACAAAAAAGACCAAGCTCCACCTGCCTCTATTAAAGTCCCCTTCTCTATGAATGGAGAATCACATTATGTACGCGCTATTACTCAAAATAAAGGAGTAAAAATAGTAATGGCGAGCAAAATTGAGCGTGAAATTTTCTCAAAAATTCAAGGGCAAATAAAAACCTTGGAAAAAATAGCGCGCAGTATTAAAAACTCCCAGGCAGATAGAGACTTGGCTAACCTTGTAAAAAGTAAAATATTAGATTTAAGGACAAAATTCTTTGATGACGTTCAAGTGGCTCATGTCAATGGCGTTCTGGGCAAAATT
>NZ_AAWS01000100.1 GCF_000169175.1 Microscilla marina ATCC 23134 | reverse complement strand
TGCTATCGGTGTTTACTCCATTATTAAACCCCAGCAAATCTGCCAGCACTTCAATAGCATCCATTTGTTTTTCCATATTTTTAATTGACTAATTACTTATCAATATCAATGCTCACATGTTTACTTTCGTCATTGTAACACAAAGAAACTATATTTTTTAGATGAATACTTTAAAAGCCCCCATGTTTTTTACGCAGAAGTGAGCGACAAGATGTAACACGCTCTTTATCCAATATTTTTTGCCTCGATGCCTTATAGTTTAACCGATAAAATTGAAAAGTACTATCTCATCACACAAAAACACAAACACTCAATAAAAGTATGAAAAAATTACAAAAAAATATATTCAAACATTTAACATTGCTCATAAAATTAACAAATAAAAATCATCAACTAATATTTACTTTATACTAAAGAATACATAATAAATAAAATTTTATACCAAATAAGCGTATAAGTAACAATTTGTATATTCAAAAACTTATACTACATTTGCATCACACAAATAAAAATGAGAGATCAAAAATAGCATGCTAACTAATATTCTCATTAAATATTCACATTAAAAACAAATCAATGACTAATCAGATCAAACTAATCGCATTAGCTGCGATTACTTCTTTCATGTTTTCTTGCCAAAAATCAGAAAACGTAGAACCACAAAAACCTACTGCCGCTACTCAAAGTAGTAGAACTACTCAAATCATAGAAGTAGCTCCACCCTTTTTGGAATTTGACAAAATCAAGGTTTATAATAATTTAGATTTGCTTTTAAATTCAAAAGGTGAGCTTGTTGCTGGTCGTTTGGCCGAAGATGCTCGTGTTAGAGTAGCTGCTAAAAAAAGCACAGAAAAGGCTACTTTTAAGAAAGGGACAATGATATACTTTGATATAACATCAAAAGTTATTGGAGCCCTTCGTGGCCGACTTGATAGCGACGCCATAGTTACTACTAGAGGTGTTTATGGAAAAGTAGTCAGATTTTTAGCTGGAACAGAGATTAACTTCTCACCTGAGCGAAATAACTTAGGAGTTACTTTTGGCGTATTGGGTGCCTCTACCCAACTGATCAACTCTGATGGCACTGTTAGTTATTACCCACAAGGTACACGAGTAAACTTTGATGAGCAAGGCTTGGTAAAAAGCTCAACATTACCTTGGTAATAATTTTTTTATAAACCAAAGCTATTAATCAAAACCACCCAAACATTGACGAATGTTTAGGTGGTTTTTGTATATATAAACACTTATGTTTAGAGGTTTACATTTTCACCCCAATAATCAATACATCATCTGTTTGTGGGTTAGTGTCTTGCCAATCCCTTAGCTCAGTCTCCAGCAGTTGCTTCTGAATCTTAAGTGGTCTGCCACTTATCTCAAGCAAAAACTTTCTGAAATACTTTCGCATGTATTTGCGACCCAATGCCCCCCCAAACTGGTCTTGAAAACCATCGCTAAAAATATAATAAACATCTCCCTGCTGTATATCCATTGTAAAAGTTTCAAACACTTTACTCACCCGGTACTGACTACTGCCAATGGGAAACTTAGAGCCTTTTACCTGGTGTATTGCTCCGTTGCGGACATACCAAAAAGGATGCTTGGCTCCCGAAAAATACACCTTGCCGGCTTTTTCGTCTACTGCCAGTATAGATACATCCATGCCATCATTGATGGGGGCGCTATTTTCGGTACGGGTTTTTTGCAAAGTACTGGCCAAACGATGGTCTAGTTCATATAAAATTTGCGAAGGTTCAGTGATTTTTTGATTTAAAATTATCTCATCCAACAAGTTTTGCCCCATTACTGTCATAAAAGCCCCTGGTACCCCGTGTCCCGTACCGTCAGCTGCGATCAATACCTTGACCCTTGGATGCAACCGTTTGCTATTGTCATCTTCTTCGTCGTACACTGGTGGGGCAGTAATTTGCACACCCAAAGGTTCATTTTTATGGGCAAAAATATCTTCGTTAAACCAGTAAAAATCACCTGAAACAATGTCTTTGGGTGCAAGCAAAACAAAAGCGTCTTTAAAGTTTCGGGTAATCTCTTCCTGATCACACAAAATAGCCTGCTGGATTCTTCGGGCATAGTTGATACTATCAGTAATGTGTTTATTGGTGCGTTGTAGTTGTCGGTTTTTATCTCCCAACTGACTCAATGCCGCCTTCATGTGTTCAGATTGTGCCGCAATCTCTTCTTTTTGTTGCAGCACCTTTGCCGTGCGCTCTGTCACCTTGTCTTCGAGCTCTTGGGTATGCTTTTTTTGCAATTTGTCGTTTTGGTGTAGTTGCTCTATCAAATCGGCCTGTGCCCGGCGTTTTTCCAGCTCATTCTCTTTGATTTTATAACCCAATCCCAACGAAAAGAGCAATACTTCTAAAGCTGCTCCTGACTGGTATACTAATGAGTAGGCAAAACGTGAATAAGAATAGATAAATATGCCTGCAATGACGGCAATATTGAGCGAAAGAGCTCCTAAAATAAAATAACGGGCGGTAATGCTGCCGGTTTTATACAATACAACAAACAACACCGCCGAAAACAGCGCATCAATGCCCCCACATACCAACGAAAGGGTATTCATGAGCGGATAATTAGACGAGAAGTAGTAATAAATAAGTTCTATTGGAATCAAGGCAATGCGTATACCCATATACACCCTTACGAAAGGGTCTATCCTGGAAATAATGTCTTTGGTATGCAAAAAAACCCGCATAAAACCAAAGTACAATACCGACATCATACTTACTGTGACAATCCAAATGTAACTGTCTAAGGCAGGGTGTGCTGGAATAAAATACTCTCTGATAAAACCGTGAAAATAAAGAAAGTAGATAGCCAAAAACAGCATATAAGACGAGTAGTACAAATAGGTACGGTCTTTTGTACTAAAAAAAATGACTAAATTGTACAAGATCATAATCCAAAAAACACCTTGAAACATGCCTTGAAACAAACTCTCCCACCTTAAACCTTCATTGTAGTTTTGTAAATCATGCAACTCCAGGTTAAACTTGGGGGTGCGTTTATCAAACATGACAATTTTTATATAAATTGTTTGTGGGGTTTGATAGGGTAAGTATATCTTGACCAACGACAAAATGGCCTCATTGACTGATTTTTGGGCAACCGGAACAAAAACGCCTGCTTTTTTTACCAGGGCTTTGCCCTCTGGCTGTGGTATATACAATTCTACTACACTATTGCGCCCGCCTATATGCAACAACCAATCGTCTTTCCGCTTGACTTGATTTTGCAAGATTATCTTTCCCCAATAGGTATATTGATGTTTAAATTCTTTAATTCGTTGGTTGTAAGGGGTAAACTGTTGTTGAAATGTAGGCGAACTGATCTGTTCATAAGTGAGTTTATTAGAGGTATCTTCTAGTACAGTGAGGTATTGATTCAAACTTTCATGGATGGTTTTGGAAGGATTAGCAATGACCGCTACCTGATGCTGAACATTTGAATTGGTTTTTGAAGTTTGAGCAAAGCAAACAGTGTTACTCAATATCCAAAAAAGTACAATATAGGAAACCTTTTGCCACATATTGATGCTATAATTTTAGCTAAATTAGGAGAAATCTTTCAAAGTTAAACACACTTACTACAATTTATCCGCAAATCGGGTACAAATCAATCGTTATTCCGGCATGATCATTTGTAGAGGCAAGCCCCCACAACTATAGTTTTCTTTTAAATACAGGTTACAAACACCTTTTTTTTGTCTCCTTCATTTACACAACTGTTTTTACCCTACTCTAAGCCAATTTTCACTTATGAACACGATAAAAAAGACATTGATCATTTTTTCACTCTTACTATTCACTTTACCCGGTCATACTACTTCTCCTGATGTATTACTACACGATGAGGTAGTGGGTAAACTTGTGTTTGAACAGCGTAATAATACACTCTACATTACTGCAACGTTTGACAAGAGGTTGTTGGCATTGGCACTTAAAAAAGAAGCAAAGTGCTCTCCACAAGACATGATGAACTCCTGTGCTGATGAGTATATCCGACAAAATATCAAGATTCGGATCAATAATCAAGCGTTACCTTACCATAAAACCGGGCAAAAATTCCAAAAACGTCACATGGTATACGCTTTTGAGGCGTCTTTTGCTGACAATATTCAAGAGATTCAAGTAACAAGTACTTACTTACTCAAGTACAACACCCATGCCATTGTAAAAGCCTTATTCCTACTTAATCAACGTAACAGGTCATTTTCTTTGAATCACCGCCGCAAAAGCATTCAAGTATCTTACTCGAAATAGAAAAATCGCTGACATTTATTTATTAGATTGAAAAACAGCCATTCAACATATTCTAATTTTTCACTCATAAACATCCCCTCATACATGAAAAAGGTTACACTTTTAGTATTGTTGGCGTTTGTGCCTTTACTGGTCAAATCGCAATCGCTTAGTTGTGACAGTACCACTATTTATGCCAATGAAAGCTCCAATGCAGTATGTATTGACACACTGGGTTCGGTACGTTATTGTGTGAGCAATAACTACCCTGATCATACTGATAACTATAAACAGCCTCAGTTTACCGTAACAGCGGGTAATTACCTGTATGCCTTTTGTGCCTATCCTGACACTGCAGCGGCTTTTACCCCATTGTACGAAACCACCGAAACAAAAAAAGGCTGTACTTCTACATATACATTTGGGGTATCGATAAACGGGGTAAAATATGACCCTAACTCTGCCGAAACCTTTCAAAATCCTAATACAGGCGAAAATAACATCGAGTGGCACGTAGAGGCTACCTCTAGTTCTAATAGTATTGGAAAAAACATGGGTACTGATAATGGAGGACATTTAAACCCTTTTGGAGAATATCATTATCACGCTATTCCTACCAATTACTTTACTACTAACTTGGGGATCAGTGGCACATCACACTCTCCTATTGTAGGATATGCCGCAGATGGTTTTCCTATTTATTACAAATATGTTTATCAGAATGCAACCGATACTACCAGTGCTATTATAGGACTTTCGTCGGGTTATTCATTAAAGTCGGGGACTCGCCCTGGTGATGGAGTTAGCGCGCCTGATGGCAATTATGATGGTAACTATTACGAAGATTACAAGTTCAGCAGTGGCGATTTGGATGAATGTAATGGCAGATATGGCATCACTCCTGATTTTCCACAAGGTACTTACTACTATGTATTGACTGACAATTATCCATATATTCCCCGTTGTTTCAAGGGTACTTATGTAGACCACACTTTCCGGATTGGTCCTGCGGCATCTTGCCCTGAGTCTACCGCTGGTACCGATTGTGCTACTCCGGTATATGGTTGTCTTGATCCATTTGCCACAAATTTCAATACCAATGCAGATATAGACGATGGTAGTTGTACTTATTCTACTACTTCTGTTTCTGACGAAATATATGCCAACTTTAAAGCATATCCAAACCCAAGTCAAGGTAGTATATTCATCGCCTTACCAGAACACATTGCCTATACGGTGAGTGTAGTAAATTTATTGGGTGAAACAATTATACAAACTACCACTGATGCCTCTACTTCTCAAATCACCCTAAGAGACTTGGAAGCAGGTATCTATTTTATCAAGATTGCCAGCGAAAAGTATAAGATTACAAAAAAGTTTATTGTAAAATAAGTGATCAGAGATTGGTCTCTATCTTCTCAAGAGAAACACAAGAGGCAAAGCATCAGACTTGCCCCTTGTGTTTTTATATTTATACCACTCCGCTCCAGCAAAAAAAGGAGAGCCCTAAGACTCTCCTTTGATTATTTTTATCAAAACTATTGACCTATTTTTTCTTATCATTCATTTTGGCATTCCGAGCAGCGTTCTTTTTCTCTGCTCTTTCTTGCTGTGCTTGTCTTGCTTTTTCTTGTGCCTCTTGCAAACGTACCTGAAAAGGAGACTTTTTCTTGGTTGCCTTGTCTTTGTACTTTTGCTCAGCTTCGAACTTGCTTATTTTCGCTTCTATTTTTTCTTCGTCTACAAAATAACGCTTGATTAGATGCTGCTGCCCTAGGGTAATCAAGTTTTGAATTAAGTAGTAAAAGCTCAGCCCTGAAGGGTAAGAGTTTAACACAAAGAAAAAGATAATCGGCATCATGTACATCATCACCTTCATCATACCAGCATTTGGTCCACCTGCTGTGGCCGTATTTTGGTTACTGGTCATGGTGATTCCAATAGATGAGATAGACATCAAAAGGGTGAAAATACTGATGTGATTGCCCAAGAATGGAAGGTTAAACGAGAATGTAATGACGTGGTCGTATACCGATAAATCGCTTGCCCATAAGAATGGTTGTTGTCTAAGCTCGATGGCACTTGGGAAGAACATAAACATTGCAAACAAGATAGGCATTTGCAACAGCATAGGCAAGCACCCTTGTACAGCAGCAAATGGGCTTTGTCCAATTTTTTTATACAGTTCCTGTTGATGCATACTGGTGGTTTGCATGTCGGGTTCTTTGCCACCATTTTCTTTACGATGCTTCTCTTTAAAAGCGTCCATTCGTGGCTGAAGGTATTTGTTGATCACCTTCATTTTTGCCATAGACTTGTAAGAGCGGTACGTAAGTGGGAAAAGCATTGACTTGATGATGAGACTCAACAAGATAATGATTACTCCATAGTTTGACACAAACCCTTCGAGGAAAGCAAACAGTGGTACTACCAGATATTTGGCAAACCAGTTTACTACCGGATAACCAAGGTATACGTTGTCGCTAAAGCTTTCTGCTTCTACCTTTTTTAGTATATAGTATTGGTTAGGACCAAAGTAAAAAGAGAATTGCCCTTTGCCAGCTATGATATCGTTGCTGCCCACCAGTAAGTCTATTTCTCCGTGTTTCTCAACGGTCTTGCTTTTGGGGTCTTTTACTTCAGTAGCAAAAACTGCAGCATTAAAGTTTTTGTTTTTGGCAATTAGTCCGGTAGTAAAAAACTTTTGGTTGAAAGTAGCCCAATGTAAAGTTTCTTTGATTCTTTTTTGTTGGTACTCAGCCGTCAGCCCCGACAATTCTTCAAAATCACCTTTGCTGAGGTAATAGTTGATTTTTGCTTTTTGGCGGCTTTGCTCCAGGTCAAATTCCAGGCGTTTCATTTCGTTTACCCAGTGAAAAGCCACATCAGACTGCCTTCTTAGGGTATTTTCGAGCCCTACAAACTTCAAATCATAGCCTAACTCAAACCCATCGGCTTTTAAAGAATAGATTTGCTCTATGTATTGATTGGGTGCCAGCTCCAACTTAAAACTTACGCTTTGTGCCTTGTTTTTTACTTCAATCTTAGCAGCAGCATTGGTGCTAAAATACAAGTCAGCAAGATTAATTTGCTTATTATCGGAGGTTTCTACAGTAAGGTCAATCTTACTATTGGTACCATCCATCAAATACAAAGGTTTTTTATCGTAGGTTTTGTAGTTTTTCAACAACACCTTGTGTACCCGTCCTCCCTTTGTATTAAAGGATACTTTAATGTTTTTATTTTCAAGCGTAATTTCTTTTGCTGTGCCTTGACTTGCCTTTTTAAACTGACCATAATCGGCAGGTTTAGTTTTGCCTACTGGCTGTTTTTTGGAGTCTTGGGTTTTTCTGGCTCATCTGAACCGTGTCTTTCACATTTTTGGATCTTGATCTTTTAGGATCTGGTCAAAAACTGAAAGTATACATCACATCAC
>NZ_AAWS01000099.1 GCF_000169175.1 Microscilla marina ATCC 23134 | reverse complement strand
ATATTTACTTCTCCAGAAAGCCCTATACTTTGTCGCTGTGCTAAACCTCCACCTGAGGGTCTTACCACATTCTCTAAATCTCTAAACCTACTTAGCTCACTTGGAGACATATTCTGAACACCTATCATCTCAAGAGCATCAAATTCTTGCTTTTGATCATCTGTTAGTTCGTCTCTTGAGGCTCTTGTCACATATTCTGTTCTTTTGACTTTTTTCTTAGAAATTATAGAAGATAAAGGACTACTCGCGGGAGAAGCAGCTTTTTTACCTTTATCCAAACGTGCACCCCAAGGAAAGATGTTATTATTCGGGGCTTGACCAGGGCTACGAGTATCTGATACAGTACCAACTGGAACAGGCAACACTCTCGTTGCAACTCCTATTCTTACTGCAACCCCAACATTGGATTGATTTTTACTTGGACTTGTGGCTTTTTTTCCTGCTTTAGACTGAGCCTTCTCCAATCCTTCTAACTCAAAATGAGCCACCACTTGATTCTCACTAAAAGCATAAGTACTATTATAGTAAAAGCTTTCAGATAAAGGATCAACTGAAAAGAATCTACCCAAAGCAACATCGGCGTTCCTAAACTTAAAACTAGACCAGTTTAACCCAAACTCTTTTTGTTCTTCCTGACCTTGGAATTTCCACCTATGCTCCGGCTTCCCTACCTTCTCAATCCCTCGCAGGTTCATTCCAAAAGGGTAATAATGATTCTCCTGTACAATCAATTGCGGGGTGTGTTCCACCACCATATCATCAAAATACACAGGCTCATCTTCGGTTTCGTTGGCGATATAAATTTGCAGCACCCCATTGGGGGACACCCGAACCACTTCATCGTACTCAATTCCTGCTTGCTGATGGACACTAAAGTATTCAAAATCAGCCCGGTAAGTTTTCTTTTCTCCTTCTCTGAAAGCCCTCCCATGACTCGCATTTTAATGCGTGCCTTTTTTTCTACGAGCGTTTGTAACGCGGTTCCAAAATAAACAACCCTGCACTAACAATTTAGTACAGGGTTCAACTTTTTTTACTTTGATGACTATCCCAAATCATCTGTATTGCAAAAGTATATACAATCATACACTTTCACAACTCATAAACTCCTATCTTTCAGGTTCATAAGAAATAAAAAAAGCCCAAACCATTTTTACATGATTTGAGCTTTGGTTTTTAACTAAGCTTATGTTTACTCAACCTTTCCAGTCTCATTTGGAAGGCTTAAAAGAGCTAGGATTTTGCTAGTCTTTTCCATAAATTTTCATAAAACTTGACTAGAATAGAGTCATTTTTGAATATCATTATATCTCTAATTAGGTAATTATTAGAATTTATTTTTGTTATGAAGAGAGTTTTAGCATTATAATCAAATTGAATTTTAGACAAAGGTAATTCAAGGGTATCAGTATTATTAAAACTATTAAAGTTTATTTCGCCTGATCTGAGTCCAATATATTTATCACTTGATGTTCTAACACACAGTTTTACATTTTTATTTAGATAATCAAATTGAATATCTTCGATTACCTTATTACTTTCCCTTCCACTACCTCCCTGTCTTTCAATTAATTGCAAGCTATATTTTTCAGGTAAGTGATTGTTATACTGATGAATCCGGTTTTTCCTATATTTATTTAAATATCCTTTTATAACATTACCATCAATGGACTGTATGCCCTCCGAAGAAAAGTATGTTGCCCCTTTCATTTTCAAATGCTTATCATAAAAAAGAAGAAAAGTATTACGATACTCTGCGTTTTTAGACATATCATATAAAAGAATCAAATAAGCGCCTGAAAAATAGATTTGCTCAGCTTTAGTCAAGGTTTTGAAGTCTAGCTTGGAGCCAAGAGGCACGGCATTTTTTTTAGTTGAGATACAACCAGACATCAAAAAAAATATTAAAATATACAAAGCTAATCTTTTTATATAATTATGGTGGTTCCTAACATTAATCATAACTAATCCCATCTGATAGCAAATTAATAGTCTTTCTTTTTAAGAGGTCTGTTAAATATTTTCTTACCACGTAAATGTCTATTCCTCCCATGACTCGCATTTTAATGCGTGTTTTTTTCTACGAGCGTTTGTAACGCGGTTCCAAAATAAACAACCCTGCACTAAACTAGTACAGGGTTCAACTTTTTTTACTTTGATGACTATCCCAAATCATCTGTCTTGCAAAAGTATATACAATCATACACTTTCGCAACTCATAAACTCCTATCTTTCAGGTTCATAAGAAAAAAAAAGCCCAAACCATTTTTACATGATTTGGGCTTTGGTTTTATAAATCCAACTGAGCAACCTACAGCTGTAATGTATGCTGGGTTTGCTTTAGGTTTGGTTACTCACGCCGATTGGGCGCCATTTCTCTAATCTTCACCGTTTTATCAAGTACAAACTTTCCTTCTGAATCAACTCGCCAATGCTTTTCCATAAAGGAGGATTTACGTGGAAGTGCAATAGTACCCCTGTGTATGCATACAATAGAGTCTTTATAATCTACTATTATTTCTTCTACTCCCAAGTCCTTTGTTTCAAATGCAGTTTTACTATACTTGTTTTGAAAAGAGGCAGATTTAATGGTATCCACAAAATGACAAAACCTTGAATTTCGTTCCATCAGCAGCATATCTCGTTGCATTTTTGAACTATCAATACTTACTACCAAATTATAATTATTGTACATAGTATCTGCCTTGTATGAGATAACTCTGCATTTAATAGTATAAATTTTTGTCTAATGTATGTGAATCATATAGCCTGACAAGGACTACACTATCCTTGCTGGAAAAATAATTCTCAGGTATTTTTATAAACGTAGAGCATACTGAGTCGTTGATGGAAATCCTTCCATCTATATTAACCCTCAATAAAGCATCAAACAGTATATTTAAAGCTTTCGCCTTTTTCTTCCTTTCATTTGAAGTTTTTTGGGTTTCCTGATTTGTTTTTTCTTCATTTTTGATGCAACTAAATAATGCTAGTACTATTATAATTAAAAAAAATCTCATCATTTCTTATGATATTGTGGTTGATTTTTATTTGGACTAACATTAATAACTCTGTAATAATATTCAACTGCATTTGAGCCAGTACCACCCAATGTCGATAAACCAAAAAGGGTTCCATCAGGTTGAACGTAAAGTTTTTGTGCTTCGTAACCTTTATCTCCAGAGTTATCTATAAAAGTAAAGTATTTTCCTTTCTTATCTTCCCCTCTGCCTGTAATGTTAATAAAATGCTGAGTATTATTATCATTATTTGTTATCATACCAAACTGTGTATCGTTTCTTACTCCCTTTTCATCCGTAACCTCCACTCCAGCAACAACAAAGTTTCCTTTTTCAATCGCATTATGAATAATATCTATTGCTGTTTGTTTTGATTCTTCTGTTGCCTTATAACCACTGGGATGTGTGAGATGCATAAAATAAGCATTTTCAAATCCCCCTAGAGTCTCAGTACCACTTGTTTTCATTTGGAGTTTGGCAGATGGATAGCAATCTCTAACCCCATACTGGTACTCTACAAAGTCTGATTTTTTAATTGGGTTACTTACTTTTGTGTGTAGCCACTCACTAATCCTAGTTCTTCCGCTACCTCCCTTTTCATAAATTTGACCATTGCCATCTCTATAGACATGTTGACGAGTCTCGTAGTAATTTTTACCACCATATTTTATATACCCTTTGCTATCATTGATGATGTTTCGCTTACTTTTTAGTCCTAGTTTATCAGCTTTAGCTGCTGAAACATACTCTAGTCCTTCCAACTCAACACCATTAATGACTCTATTCTCACTAAAAGCATAAGTACTATTATAGTAAAAGCTTTCAGATAAAGGATCAACTGAAAAGAATCTACCCAAAGCAACATCGGCGTTCCTAAACTTAAAACTAGACCAGTTTAACCCAAACTCTTTTTGTTCTTCCTGACCTTGGAATTTCCATCTATGTTCCGGTTTTCCGTGTTTAGAAAGTCCTTCGAGCTCAAGTCCAAACGGATAATAATGATTCTCCTGTACAATCAGTTGTGGGGTATGTTCCACCACCATGTCATCAAAGAATACTTCCTGGTCGCTTTCGTTCGCAACAAAGGCTTGGAGGTAACCGCGCTCGGTGGCGGTGTAAGTCAGTTCCAGGTCTTGCCATTGTCCGGCGCCTGGGCTCAGATGAGCAATTTGTAACGAGGCGGTAACGGGTGTCCCGTCTTTTTTATAAAATACCAATTTCAAATAACCACTGGGTACCGTGGCGTTCGGGTTATTACCCCCGTTGCTCGGCGTAATACTCAGCCCTAAATTCAGTAGAAAAGGCGTGTTTTCTGTAGAGATTTCTCCACTCTTGGCGTGACCATTCACTTGTCCCAGGGTCAGCCCCCAGTTCACCGCGTTGTTGTGGGTCACCGAACCCCCGGCGTAATAACCCTTCACTTTTACTACATCGCCTTTGCTTACTTCCAGGTTGCGTAGCATTCCTAACGGCTCGGTGCTCGTGAGTTTGGCTACGTGGTTGCTGACGCTTGTGGGATCAGAAGAAATAATCACTTCTTTGTATTCGAAACCCTGTTGTTTATCGGTGGTAACATCTTCTAAATCAGCCCGGTAAATTTTCTTTTCTCCTTCTCTGAAAGCTACCCGCAAATTGCCCAAGTGATCCTTGTGATGATACTCATACACTTGTTGTACCCATTGTTGGAGGTAATACTTAGCTCCTTAATGTTTTTAGCAGAGATTCCTTTGCACCAAACTTGTAAAAAAGCCCAAATCATCTTAAAACTGATTTGGGCTTTGTTTTTTGTACACTATTTTTTTGTATTACTATCTTTTAACTTTCGTCTTAATCGAGCAATGTACTTTTTACTCGGCTTAAATTGTGTCCATCTAAGAAAATGGGATAAGTCTTTATACACATATTTATACTCTACTGGCACTTGATACGCTTTTTTTTTTCTTAATAATAAATTTAGCAAATACAGAATCTCCCTCAAATAATGTAACCAAGCTACTATCAACTGAATACTTCCAGTTTCCATTATAAATTTGAGGTTTTTTACTATTTTGCTTCTTCTCTGCCCTTGTTAAATACAATAATGACTTTGCTAAGTATGTAGAGTCAGGGAATAAAATCACGGAATAATCAAAATAATAAACACCAGCTATATCATAAATATTCTTTCCTTTAAATTTATATGCAAGAATTTCTTTATGATCTTTTTTTTGTGCTTGAGCTTTATCTAAATTCAAGCAACTTAAAAAAATTGCTATTAACAAAATGGTTTTTCTCATAATTAGTATTTGAAGTAATGTTTTGTGGTTGGCTTATTATTCATTGCATCATTATACACCCTTTTAACAGCTTTTCTCCTGGCTCTTGCTGAAGGATGGGAGGAGTGCCTACTTGTAATACGTTGGGGTTGTTGGTGCTCGTTTCGTTGCTATTATTGTAAGCATTGGCCAGGGTGCCCACAAACAAGCTTAAACTGCTTGCCATGTGTTGGCTGGGTGTATCGTTGATATAAGCATACACTTCAACACTTACCTTATCTCCTTTAGTTATTAAGGGTTTTCCAAGGACCCAATCGCTGGGTATCACCTCCCTATTTGGCGGCTAAACCAAATCTTCTATGTACAAAATACTGCTTCCACAACTCATAAACTCCTATCTTTCAGGTTCATAAGAAATAAAAAAAGCCCAAACCATTTTTACATGATTTGGGCTTTGATTTTTAGTTCAACCTTTTAAGACTCCTACGGAAGGCTTAAAATAGCTGAGTCCTTTAATGTAACTTTGGCATTTTATCAGTGATCCAAACTTCTATTTTCTTAGGTATAAGAACTGAATCAAAAGGTACTTTTAAAGAATCAGAAAGCCCCTTCTCAAACTCATAAGCTTTCCCTTTTAATGTTTTGTACTTAAAATTAATAAAAATGTATCTATCTTCAGGTAATTTAAACTTCTTGGTCATTTCTATACCCTGACTTTTAGATTTTACTTTCAACGTATGTTGTCCATCAGCAAGTTTGAAGTGATATACATCATAATCAGGAACATCAAGCTTTCTCCGAAAATATTCATTAATCAATAAATCATCATCAACAAAAATCAATAAGTCTACTTCAGAAACGTCTTGACTACTATTTTCCACAAGAAAACTTAAATTATCTTGTTTGTTATGACAACCTTGTAATAAGATTAATGCAGTAAAAATCCAGAAACTAAATTTTATTTTTTTCATATCTAACGCTCCTGTCCTATTGGTAATGGATACTTCTCTCCTCTCTTAACACTACGATAATAAGCTTCTCTATTTGTAGAAGAACTATGGGTAGCTGGTCTCGCTCTATGAACGTGATTTTGTCCTAAATTCAGCCTTTTATTTTTAGCATCGGTTACAACTGAATTTAATTGACCAAAACTAAAGTGTCCCCTCTTAGAATCATATGACATAAAATTACCTGATTCGTTAGTATGTTCAAGGTTCATATTATGACCAAGTTCATGAATAACCGTTTCAGTTGTCCAACTCTTATTGCCTTCTTCAACATAAGCAATCATCCAACCAAACCTCCCTACTCCTGCACTTGATCCACCCCCAAGTTTAGGGTCAGCTTTTCCCTTTACATCATCAACCATTACAACTAAATGATCTGTATCTTTTACATCACTCATAGTTTTGGCTCCTTTAATATCAGCATCAAACTTTATTACTTTCTTGACACTTCCTTTTGTTGAGGAAACAACAAGCCCATTCAATTTTGCTTGCACATTTTTCGCCAAGTCTGAAGACTTAGATTTTTCTGGTGATCTAATAAGGTCAAGAATTTTCCCTCTAATGTGAATAGTTTCAGTAACTGTAGCAAAAGATGTCCCATTAGAAAATTTTTGAATTTTAACATCAGTTGTAGTCCAAATACTATCCCCATTAATATCAATTCTGCTTATTGGATTGTTATTAGTATAGTTGTAAGGATTAAAATCTTGGTACTTTTCTGCAAAACGATCTACTCTGTTGAACCTTCCAATCGCCGGATCGTACTCACGTTGTCCATACGAAAGCCAATTCAAGCCAAATTCCTCATGCTTTTCTTTCCCATTATACAAATACTTATGACTTGGCTTCCCTACCTTCTCAATCCCTCGCAGGTTCATTCCAAACGGATAATAATGATTCTCCTGTACAATCAGTTGTGGGGTATGTTCCACAATCATATCATCAAAATACACAGGCTCATCTTCGGTTTCGTTGGCGATATAAATTTGCAGCACCCCATTGGGGGACACCCGAACCACTTCATCGTACTCAATTCCTGCTTGCTGATGGACACTAAAGTATTCAAAATCAGCCCGGTAAGTTTTCTTTTCTCCTTCTCTGAAAGCCCTCCCATGACTCGCATTTTAATGCGTGCCTTTTTTTCTACGAGCGTTTGTAACGCGGTTCCAAAATAAACAACCCTGCACTAACAATTTAGTACAGGGTTCAACTTTTTTTACTTTGATGACTATCCCAAATCGTCTGTCTTGCAAAAGTACAGACAATCATATACTTTCACAACTCATAAACTCCTATCTTTCAGGTTCATAAGAAAAAAAAAGCCCAAACCATTTTTACCTGATTTGGGCTTTAGTTTTTAACTCAGCTTATATTTACTCAATCTTTCAAGTCTCATTTGGAAGACTTAAAATAGTTGGGAAGCTAGAAACTGATATAGTTAATATGTTTATGCATTTTCTTGACCAATAAAGTATCCTTGATTGGATTTCCCCCAAGTATAAGAATATTTATAGTTTTCAAATAACCAACATCTATATGTTTTAACTGATTTCGTGCTAAATCCAAACATTTAAGATTTTCAAGATTTGAGAACGAACCGTTGATTGATTTTAGATCATTACCTTTCAGAGATAATGTTTCTATTTGGCAATCTTTGGGAAATATTATATCACTTAATTTTGAATTATAGGAAGTTGTTATTGTCAATTCTTTTAAATTTCCTAACGACTTGGGCAAAAAAACTTTTCCACTCAATTTGCAACTAATGAAGTACAAGTTTTCTAAATGCTTGAAAGGAGTCAAATCCGGAATCCTTTTCAAATTTGTGCTGAAAAACTTAAGAAACTCAAGTTGGTCAAAGTGATATATTTCTTTGGGTAAATCAGTTATGGGTATCTTATTAAAAGACAATGAAGAAATTCGCCCTTCATTATTCAACCCATATTCAATGTTGCCTGATTTGTATTTTTTATAGCGCTCACGTAAAGCTTTTAGATGGTCCAAATCTAAAGAATCGTTAGTTTGATGATTTACGGTCTTATTACCACAAGTAAATAGGTTCAAACTAATTACTAATATAAACAGTATCATTAAGAGTTTGCTCATGCTATTTTATATTATGACGTTTTTTAAGATAATTAGCAGCATTTTTCATATAATCAATCCTGTTCTTTTTGTAGGTGGCTTTAGCACTATTTCTCCCGAAATGAGTCTCCATCGCATTTCTATAATGTACATTATCCGCCTGTTGTGGATTTGCAAGAGATTCAAGCGGGAGTTTACCGTTATTACGATTCGCATATATGACATTAGCATCATCCATCACACCTCCGTTATAAACATGTATCTTAGAAGTGCTATACTCTCCCCTTTGACCAAAGCCTGCGAGATGCCCTGCTCCATGCACTACGCTAAAACCAAGTGTCTGATTTGCATTCTTTTGACTAGCTTTTGAGAATCCAAACTCCCTCCACAAATTAAATGCCCTTTCCGATTCTAATGCTATCACGTTTACATGTGCATCTCTAGTTGTTGATCTACCCGGATTTGAGTTTTCAGGATTAGTTTGCTCATCAATAAAGTTACCTTGGTTAGGAACTGATTGTGAATTGGCTAGTTTTGAGGATATTTTGCGGACATGATTAATTACTTTTTTAGCATTTCCTACAAATGCAACAGCATCAGTTTTGTCGAGGAATTTGTAATTGAAGTTCTCAGCTTTACCTTTAAAAATAGCTACTCTCGTTTTCAACTTGAGTTTTTTAAATAGAAAATTTGCATATTTGGCGACTTCATATAAATCGGGCTTCTTTCCTTTTTTGTGTCCGCCTACATCTACCAAATATATAACATTATCTTCTCCATCAGGATCAATAAACTTTATAGGGTTATTCAAAACATAAGCATAAGGAGAAGTTGATGTATGTTTATCTACTTTTGGATCAATGCTATGCCATCTTCCAATGCTCGCCTCATAATTCCTCGCCCCATAATCCATCCAATTCAAGCCAAATTCCTCATGCTTTTCTTTCCCATTATACAAATACTTATGCTCCGGCATCCCCTGCTTCTCAATCCCTCGCAGGTTCATTCCAAACGGATAATAATGATTCTCCTGTACAATCAATTGCGGGGTATGCTCCACCACCATATCATCAAAATACACAGGCTCATCTTCGGTTTCGTTGGCGATATAAATTTGCAGCACCCCATTGACTGGCACCTCATAATCAAAATGCAGTCTTTCCCAGTGAGTCTTGGCCGCCGTTGTCACAAACACCCGCCCACTTCGCAAGGCTTTAGTGCCCGTTTCGTCATACAGCACGTAGCGCAAATAGGCATTGGGCAAACCGCTGCTTTGACTACTTGGGTTGGGAGGAGTAAAACGTAGACCTATCTGTAAAGTCCGGAGGTTTTCGGCGTGGGTGGTTTCTCCCGATGATTGAGAAGACCTCGCCAGCGTTCCCAAAAACAAGCCAAACTCTCCGCCTTCGCCTTCGTTGGAAGCCTCCTTGATGTAGGCGTACACCTCTGAAGATATTCGGTCGCCTTTACTTACCTTCAGGGTTTTCCAGGGGCCCAGCGATGCAGTGCTTCCCCCAAGCTTCGCCGCGTATCCGTTGCCCATTGGGTGGGGCACCCGCACCACCTCATCGTACTCAATTCCTGCTTGCTGATGGACACTAAAATAGTCAAAATCAGCCCGGTAAGTTTTCTTTTCTCCTTCTCTGAAAGCTACCCTCAAATTGCCCAAGTGGTCTTTATAGTATACGCACCTAAAATCCTGTATTTCAAATCTTTAAGCGCATCCTTTTGTTGCACTCATTACAAAGACCAAAGGCGTCAATGTAACCAAGACCAAATGTACAAAGCACTATTTTCAAAAGAAAGAAAAATGGTAAATAACCGCCTTACACCATACAAAGACCACTTTCAACAGTGCAAAGATCGCCTTCAACAGTACAAAGCCCAGGGAGTTTGGAAAAGTGAGCGCGCAGATGAACGCAGGAGGAACGACTAAGTGAAGCGGCGCAAACACTGCGCGTAAGCCAGCGGGGAGACGACCAGGCAAAACCACTTTCGAAACCACTACTTTGAAGCTTTCTAACCGCGCGTTGGGGCCCGCCCGTGTTCACAGCCGAAGCCCAAAGGAGTGGCGGTTTTTCGCGGGTAAGCTTGCGCGAACGACGACGGCTGAAGGATGCCCGCCGACCCACCGAGGCTGCGCGAGCGGTAGGCATTTTGCGGGTGCCAGGTGGGGCACGCATGGGCGGAAATACACCAGACGAACAGTGTAGCGAAGGAGCTGACGAAGGGCTTTTTTTTCTTTTGAAAATAGACAATCAAAAAAGCCCTGAGGAAAGCCCGCGGTGGGGCGGGAAGCCATGCGCGTAAATGCCACTGGGCGGCACGAGGCGGAAGAAGGGAACCGCAAGCCGCATGACAGCCCTGACGACCGAAGGAAGAAAGGGCTGGCGTGCGGCTTTGCTGACCGACTGACAACGAGTACCTATAACCGGGCATGC
>NZ_AAWS01000098.1 GCF_000169175.1 Microscilla marina ATCC 23134 | reverse complement strand
ATGAAAAGCGTATTGTTAGTTAAGCCCCGACAGGTTTGCCTGTTCCCCAGGCAACTACCTAAGGATTCGTATAGCCAAGACAAGTAGCTTATTAAGTTGCAGTATTATTTGATTACTTCAAATAGTATAGATATTTGTAAAGAAGAGGGTTTGTCAGACACCGTTAGTGCAGTGATGCTTTAAAGCTCGCTTAAAAGCTTGGTGCAAATAGGTTCAATGATTCCCCTAATGGTGGAAAGTCTTGACAGAGACTTTACCCCGCTTAAAAGAATATTACATGTATATAACCTATTGTCAAACCCTCTTTTTACTCAATAAAGGTTCAATTTAGTGCATTAATCTGTGATGAAAAAATCGGAGACTAAAATAAAAAGTAGCAAAGCCTCTAAAAAGGTGAATTTGTCTGATGAGCTAACCAAGGTTAGGTTAAAAGTGGCCGGGGTAGATATTGCAAACAATATACATTATACAGCTGTTTCACCACACCTGACAAAAGATAACATCAGAAACTTTGGTGCTTTTACCGCAGACTTGCATCGCATGGCAGATTGGTTTAGTGAACTGGGGATAGAAAGTGTGGCAATGGAAGCCACAGGTATATATTGGCAAAGTTTATATGAAATTCTTGAGGACAGAGGTTTTGATGTGGTCTTAGTAAACGCTCGTTATCCTAAAAATGTAAGTGGACGCAAAAGTGATGTTTCTGATTGTAGTTGGATACATACATTACATAGTTATGGATTATTGCCTGCTTCTTTTATTCCTACACAGGATGTCAGAGAGTTTCGCACCTATGTACGCCAGCGGCAACAATTGACCAAGCAAAAAGTGCAACACATGCAACATGTAGGTAAAGCCTTGCAGCTGATGAATGTCAAAATACAGAATGTGATTTCAGATATTGAAGGTAAACTAGGAATGAAGGTTATTCGTGCTATGCAGCAGGAGAGCACTCCAGTGTAGAACTGGCAAAACTTCATAATAAAACACTCAAAGCCACCAAAGAAGAGTTTACTTTATCACTTGAAGGGAACTTTCGTAAAGCGCACTTATTTTCTCTCCAACAAGCGCTTAGTGCCTATGATTTTGTCCTGAAACAAATCAATGAATGTGAGACAGAAATAGAGCAAATACTCCATAAATGGGATACAGGAGAAATTGTGGCAAAGGAAGATTGGCAAAGCCGAGTAAAAAAAAAACAAAGAGGAAGAATGAATATTCATTTGATTCTGCTTCTTATCTCAAAGATATTACTGGGGTCGATTTAACAGAAGTAGATGGTTTTTCAGAAAATACGATTATCAACATTTTAGCAGAAACAGGAATTGATATGAGTCATTGGAAAAATGCTAAACATTTCACGAGTTGGGCAGGGCTTGCACCCAGAAGAAAAATATCAGGAGATAAACTCTTGGGGCATTTTAAAAATATGAATAACAGTCGGATACATCAAGCATTTAAATTAGCTGCTTGGGGGCTCAATAATAGCAAATGTCACTTGGGAGCCTTATATCGGAACCTAAGTCTTAGAAAAGGTTCAGGGATTGCTGTTCAGGCAGTTGCCCGAAAACTAGCTACTATTTTTTACAATATGATGAAATACAAAACACCATATCGGGGAAAAACAGCAGAGGAATATCAAGAGCAAAACAGAAAACGAAAACTCAAAGCCTTAGAAAGACAAGCCCGAAAAATGGGCTTGAAACTAGAAAAAATATAAAATTAAAGTGCTGATAAACAGGGTACTTATGAAATCGGTAGTTAAAAGCCCCGACAGGTTTGCCTGTTCCCCAGGCAACTACCTAAGGATTCGTATAGCCAAGACAAGTAGCTTATTAAGTTGCAGTATTATTTGATTACTTCAAATAGTATAGATATTTGTAAAGAAGAGGGTTTGTCAGACACCGTTAGTGCAGTGATGCTTTAAAGCTCGCTTAAAAGCTTGGTGCAAATAGGTTCAATGATTCCCCTAATGGTGGAAAGTCTTGACAGAGACTTTACCCCGCTTAAAAGAATATTACATGTATATAACCTATTGTCAAACCCTCTTTTTACTCAATAAAGGTTCAATTTAGTGCATTAATCTGTGATGAAAAAATCGGAGACTAAAATAAAAAGTAGCAAAGCCTCTAAAAAGGTGAATTTGTCTGATGAGCTAACCAAGGTTAGGTTAAAAGTGGCCGGGGTAGATATTGCAAACAATATACATTATACAGCTGTTTCACCACACCTGGCAAAAGATAACATCAGAAACTTTGGTGCTTTTACCGCAGACTTGCATCGCATGGCAGATTGGTTTAGTGAACTGGGGATAGAAAGTGTGGCAATGGAAGCCACAGGTATATATTGGCAAAGTTTATATGAAATTCTTGAGGACAGAGGTTTTGATGTGGTCTTAGTAAACGCTCGTTATCCTAAAA
The DNA here is from genome assembly GCF_000169175.1 of Microscilla marina ATCC 23134. Classification (NCBI taxonomy): domain Bacteria; kingdom Pseudomonadati; phylum Bacteroidota; class Cytophagia; order Cytophagales; family Microscillaceae; genus Microscilla; species Microscilla marina. The sequence goes on along the minus strand of NZ_AAWS01000098.1, from coordinate 8,641 downwards.
ATGTAAGTGGACGCAAAAGTGATGTTTCTGATTGTAGTTGGATACATACATTACATAGTTATGGATTATTGCCTGCTTCTTTTATTCCTACACAGGATGTCAGAGAGTTTCGCACCTATGTACGCCAGCGGCAACAATTGACCAAGCAAAAAGTGCAACACATGCAACATGTAGGTAAAGCCTTGCAGCTGATGAATGTCAAAATACAGAATGTGATTTCAGATATTGAAGGTAAACTAGGAATGAAGGTTATTCGTGCTATTGCAGCAGGAGAGCACTCCAGTGTAGAACTGGCAAAACTTCATAATAAAACACTCAAAGCCACCAAAGAAGAAGTTTACTTTATCACTTGAAGGGAACTTTCGTAAAGCGCACTTATTTTCTCTCCAACAAGCGCTTAGTGCCTATGATTTTGTCCTGAAACAAATCAATGAATGTGAGACAGAAATAGAGCAAATACTCCATAAATGGGATACAGGAGAAATTGTGGCAAAGGAAGATTGGCAAAGCCGAGTAAAAAAAAAACAAAGAGGAAGAATGAATATTCATTTGATTCTGCTTCTTATCTCAAAGATATTACTGGGGTCGATTTAACAGAAGTAGATGGTTTTTCAGAAAATACGATTATCAACATTTTAGCAGAAACAGGAATTGATATGAGTCATTGGAAAAATGCTAAACATTTCACGAGTTGGGCAGGGCTTGCACCCAGAAGAAAAATATCAGGAGATAAACTCTTGGGGCATTTTAAAAATATGAATAACAGTCGGATACATCAAGCATTTAAATTAGCTGCTTGGGGGCTCAATAATAGCAAATGTCACTTGGGAGCCTTATATCGGAACCTAAGTCTTAGAAAAGGTTCAGGGATTGCTGTTCAGGCAGTTGCCCGAAAACTAGCTACTATTTTTTACAATATGATGAAATACAAAACACCATATCGGGGAAAAACAGCAGAGGAATATCAAGAGCAAAACAGAAAACGAAAACTCAAAGCCTTAGAAAGACAAGCCCGAAAAATGGGCTTGAAACTAGAAAAAATATAAAATTAAAGTGCTGATAAACAGGGTACTTATGAAATCGGTAGTTAAAAGCCCCGACAGGGGGCAAGTCCCTAGATGCCGATGAATATCGGTGCTTCAAGCGACAAGTCGCAAGTCCTTAGATACCGATAAATATCGGTGCCCCGCAAGCGGGATGTCGGCGTAGCCTCCACTAGGCAAACCCTGTTTAACTGCGTTGAGCTCATCACAGCAAACTGCTGTAGATTCGGTTCACAGGTAACTACACTTTTGTATCGCGTTGATTTTCATCAACTTACAAAAAGCGTAGTTAAAAACTAAAAGTCACCCTTGATTTTAATTGTATCTCATAAGGATACAAATAGTACCATCAAAAACGTAAATAAAGCCTTAATCTAAAATCTAATAGCATTTTTATTTCACTACTTTGACCGAACCATATAACGGATAACCTAACCGCTAATTTACTGATAATCATAGAGCAATCAATCCCCGGTTTGTGGCGGAGATGATGGGTTTCCCGCCAACGTGAACGGAATTACCATTCCTCGCCTCCGAAATGAGTCGATCAAAGGTTACGGAAACGCGGTAGTGGTGCCACTGGTGGTGGAGATTTTTCGGGGGATTGAGGGAGTAGAAAGTATGCGGTAAAGAAATACCTGTGCCGTATTGTGAAACTCTCGTTCTTTATTGGACTATATCAGCCACTGGTTATTCATACTTGCCGATTGCAGTAAAACAGTCAAAACATACCTTTATAATTTCTGATGCACAAAAGGAAGAACTGAGGGCTTTTTAGGTTAGTATGATTGAAGATTGGAACTACAAAAAAAGACTGCCCTCATTGGCTAAGTATAGGCTCTGGAAATCATTTATCGAGATAGTTTTAAAAAAATATCGGGTTCCTGACAACAAAGAGTTTGCTGCACTTAGAAGCTGGCTTTTTACCCAACGACTAAGGTTCAGAAGAGGACAACTTGCCCAGCATTTTATCGATTTGTTAGAAGAATTAGACCCTGCCTGGAAAGAATCTAATCGAGGTAATCCAACAAAAACTAAGTAAACCTTACCCCAACAGTTTCAAGAGCGAATTGTTGGGGTAAATTTGCTTGAAATGAGTACCTTTGAACAAATACTGCCTGCCTTTCCACATTTTCAAAATATTTCTTGTTAAAAGTGTCCAAAGTCAACCACTGAGATAGGTATATCCAATTGATAGCCAAGATAAAGAAAAAGCTAATGGTCAAAAGCCAAGAACAAAAAGGTCAAAAGCTAATCTACTCAAAGAACAAAAAAGCTAAAGGCTAATCTATTCGAAGAACAAAAAAGCTAAAGGCTAAGCTACTCGAAGAACAAAAAAGCTAAAGCTCAAAACCAACTACTTAAACCAAACCAAGGTCATGCGTATCCATTTATTCAAGTGCCTTCTTATTGTGGGAGTTTTGCTTTTAGGAGCCAGTGGTCACACCACCGCTCAACGAAACTATAGTGTCAAGTTAATTGCCACAGTCAGTCCTCCTCATAGCCCCTTCTTACACTCCTATAGCTATTCTAGCGCCCTTACTCTCCATCTTATATTAAATGGGGTCACCTCGTACGCTGGTTACTTGCGAATTAAATTGGAAAGCGTGGATGGGCGGGGAATTGTCATTCAAACCAGGGCTAACTATTTGCCTTTGCTCGATTTGGGACCTAGCCAAACAATGAACGGCTCAGATTTGGCGGATTATTTTGATGTAAACAACTTAGATTTTCTGGGGTACTCTCGGCAACAGTATTTAAAGACGAAAAGAATCCCTGATGGTATCTACAAGCTATCCTTCTCATTCGTAGATCGTTACCGCCCTGGTGTGTCGGTATCTAATGTAGATATTTTATCGGAGAAAACACTGAGGGTATTTGCTTTGCAGCCACCCATACTGAATTTTCCGCTAATGATGAGTCAAGTTAATAAGACCAATCAAAGCTTAAAACCCATTCCGATCAGCTGGACAAGACCAGCTAACACTCCTTTCAATCCTGAGTATGAATTGATATTGAACGAGCTACGCCCCGATTGTCAAAACCAATATGCGAATATAAACGCAAATAACCCAGCCGCCAGCCGAATATCTCAAGGCGAAATATTCAATTGTCTGGGTCCAGAAATATTTCGTACCAGCACAACTAGCCTGACTTATAACTATGGTATGCAAGCCGAACCTATGCTGGGCTTGGGCAAGTGGTACGCCATCCGCATCCAGGCGCGCGACCCCCAAGGCAGAACCTTGTTTATCAACGATGGAGTAAGCCAGATTCGGGTGTTTCGTTATGGCAAACCTTGCCCCATCCCGATTCGCTTAAAGGCGACTGCCCTCAATCCCTACCAGGTACAACTCGACTGGGATGCCCTGCCCGACCACACAGGTTATACGGTACACTTCAAACGCGAAGGCGATGCCTATAAATGGTACACCCAACGTGCCCTCTCCAACCGCACCCAAATCAATGATATGGAACCCGGAGTCTCCTATTCGTTCAAACTTACCGCCAACTGCAACGCCTTTGGCAGCGAAGAAACCGCCACTGTAGATTTTAGAATGCCCACCCCCAAGCCCACCGGAGTACAATGTGGTAAACCCCTGACGGTAGACCTGAGCAATCAAACTCCGATCTCAAATTTGCGAGTAGGCGACAAAATAATGGCGGCTGACTTTGAATTTACCCTGGTAGAAGTCAAACCCCTGGGGGGAGGTTGGTTTGCGGGCAGAGCCTATACCCACATCAATTATTTTCAGGGAGCCAGGGTATTTGCCCGCTTCGACCGCATCAAGATAAACACCGACAAACGTCTCATCGATGGGGAATTGACCACTGATGGGGCAGGTACCCAAATCATACCCGACGAGTGGCGCGACCAATACCTGAGCTTTACGGGCGAAATCAACAATTTATTTGACGAGATAGAAAGAGGGCTGGATAAAATAGACCAGGTGGTAGGTAAAATAGACCAGGTACTCAAAAAAGTAGAACAGTGGGTAAAAAACTACAATGGTCCCGATAAAGCCGAGTTACTGGAAACCATCCAGATTGGCAAAAAGGCGATTGAGGATGGGAAGGAGGCCATCGACAAAGGCAAGGTGACTGAAGGGTTGAAAACGTTGAAGGATGGCAGTGGGAAGGTGATCAAGGCAGCGACCAAAATCATTGGCAACCGTTTACAAAAACTCTTTGCCAGTCTCAAAGACATTATCAAAGAAATTGTGCAAGAGCTAAAGGGCAAAAGCAGGCAAAATATAGCCCAAAATAAAAAGGAACAGGCTACCGAAAACAAGCGACTACAAGAAGTGGTACAGAAGGCAAAGGAAGACCGGGCAGCAATGAAACTGACCCAGGCAAAACCAGATAATGAGGGAGTACTCACTTATATTCCTATTTATGAACAGCCCGCAGAAGTGGCTGTACCCGAAGAAGAATGGAAAAAACGCTTAAATAATGGTAGCCTGGAAAAATGGCGGAAAACCCGCAAAAAGCTAGTGAGCACAGTTGTTAAATTAGAGATAGAGCGTTTCAAGTTTGATACCCTGGCAAAGATGGGTGGTGGTCAAATATTAGAGACCCTTCGAGGCAATATTGAAAAAGACATCAAAGAATTAGGGCAAGGTCTGCTTGAGAAATTTATGAAGGGTGATGGTATAGAAGCAATGAAGTTGTTTGTGAGAAAATTTATCAACGAAAAAATGAATGAACGCATTCGCGTATTCTATAAAAAAGACTAAAATACCTCAATCCAATCAATGATGAAAAAGATACATTACTTCCTATTGACCCTGATTCTACTGGTGGCTTCGTTTGGGGCACAGGCAAGCGATAGCACCAGCACCCAACGCTACTACTATAAAAAAAGTCGGGCACAGCAAATGGCAAATTTGCTCGATCAGCAAATCAGGCAAAATGCCTGGTTGCCCAAAGCCGCTAAAAACTACTTGATTGATGGAAGGGAGAAGCACTATGGTCAGCCTACTTTTGATGCTATCACCCAAGATCAGCTAAGAAAAAGATTGCAAATTATTCAAGAAGACACCCAAGTGGAGTTCTATATTATTATCCCTCCTCCCTTGCTGTTGAACGAGTTTATTCAGGCAGATACTACCATTCAGGGAAAAAAACAGGTCAAGCTTATCAAAGAAGACTCTTCCAAGTTGTATAAGCAGTCCATGGCAGCCATTCAGCAGTTTACCCAAGACGTGTTCAAGCGTAGCGAATTAAGCAATGCCAGGCGTAAGGGCTTGCTGCTTAACCTGGATAGTTTTATCAAAATATCGGACAAAAAAAAATCGACGATTGTAGAAGAGATACAAAATGCCGCCCTTTTAAAGGATAATGTATATCCGGTGGAGCTGTTTTACCCTTGTTTGGTTTTCGGTCAGCGTATCAACGTCGAAACGATTAAAAAGGGGGTGGCAGCGATCAGGAAGAGCACCTATAAAAACAAAATCTCTTCTTCTGGGCAAAGTGGAAAGATATTCTTCGACTACCGACAAACGGCTTTTCTGACCAAGGAATATGTAGCCACGCTGGAAAAGTTTATCAGGGAAGAAGGGAAAGACTTCACCAAAGAAGACAATGTAGTCACCCAGTTTCAGTCTACCCTGCGGGCGCAACTCACCAAGATGCCTTTTAGCAAAAAAAATGAGTTGCTGGGCAAGGTCAGTGTATTTAAAAAAGACCGGGCAAGGGTATTCAAAAAAGGCAATATTACTGTCAACGACTATGCGGGTATATTTACCGACGATATTCATTCTTTCCTTAATAAAGATGCTTTCCTCAAGCAATTTACTAATGATTACACCCTGCTTTTATTAGAAATAGTTACTACTTCAGAAGCGAGTGTAGACAGCTCTATGGCAGATTTTGGTTCCAGGTTTAGAGGTAAAACTGCTCACCAGATTGCCCACGAGCGCGGCATTAAACCCAATGCAGTGCGTATAAGTATGCACTTTAGGCAAAACAAAGCCAAAAACGAGGTAGAAGTACTTTGGACAATGAGGTTGGGCGATTACCTCTACCTCATGGAAAAAGAGCAAACCATTGTCATTAGCCAGGCCAACAGCTACGATGGTTTTGGTATACTGGCCAAGCACAGCCTGATGATGTTGGAAAAAGGGCTGGTGCTGGCGGTCAAGCAATTGGGCAAACTCAAAATCCCCGAATCGGTCTGGAACAACCCCAACTTAAAAGAACCCGCCAAAACGATTTTACCACTGCTGGTGGGGATATACAATGGCTTGGTAGAGCAAGCCCAGGAAGCTCCAGAGGATATCAAGCACTTGATGTTGCTTGCCAAGGCCATTGTGTGGTATATCAGAGACGAGACCTACCGAAAAGACCTGAACCAAAAGCTGGAGGAGATAAGAAAACTAGGGCTGGAAAAGATCGTCAAGCAGATTATAGAAAGCGAAAAAGAAAAGTATAAAAACATCAATAACCCGTCTTATGTGGTGGGTAACTTTCTATCGGTGGCAGTCATTGAAATTGTGAAGGCATTGGCTACCGGAGGTGCCACTCTAGGAAAAGATGTATTGAAGGAAACGGTGGAGCAAGGTCTCAAAGAGCTCAAGGATTTTAAAAACTTTAAGAAGAAATACAAAAAGAAGAAAAAGAAGGGCAAGGATGGAGATAACAAGAAAGGTAAAGGCAAACAGAAAAAGCCTGAAATCATTGTAAACAACGCCTTGCTTGCCGAATATGTAACGTATAAAGACAAGAAAAAAGTCAAGAGCAAGACGACGGTGGGCAAAGGGCAAACCACTACCAAAGAAGGTGAAAAGCTGCTTACTATCAACAAGTTGCAAAAGAAAGGAACCTATAGCAAAGCTTATGTGATCAAAAAGATGGTAGACAAAGCCTTCAAAAAGCCCACAAAATTGAAGGGCATTTTCGCTACTTCTGAAAATACAGAAGTAGGGCGTTGGGCAAAGAGCAAAGGCTATCAAACGGTAAAGATCAAAGGCGGGGTGAAATTTGTGAAGGCGGCTTATTTTGTTGAGAAGCAAAAAGATGGCAAAACCTGGAAAGTGTTTAAAAGTAAGGTTGATAAGGTTTTGTTGGCACAAGGCATTTATACCGATAAGTTACAGACGCTCAATATTGCGCTTGCAACATCGGTAAAAAAACAACAGCGTGAAGGGGTGCTGGATGCTTTGTGGAAATCTCTCACCCGCATTGCCAAAAAGCAGGTGAACGTGGTGTATACCCAGAAAAATGAGGATAAGCAACTATTTAAGGGCTTATCTGCCAACGCCAGCCAGGAGGCATTGAACAAAAAAGGGGGACAAACCTCGATTGGTCATTGGGCAAAAGCTAAAGGTTATCAATATACCTTGCTCAGCCGAAACAATGCCGATAACCAAATATTGCAGGTACGTTTTGCCAAAGTAGCCTGTTTTGTGGTGGGTACCCAATTGGATGCTATTGGTGGGAACAAAGCCATCCAAGACTTGAAGGCTTACCAAGACTCAGTATGGGCTTATGACCATACCGCCAACAAACGAGTGCTCAAAGTAGTCACAGGCACCAGCCAAAAACAAGCCTCAGCATTGGTAGCAGTTGCTATGGCTCAAGACACCCTCTATGCCACCCCTGAACACCCTTTTTATTTACCCAAACTCAAAAAATATGTCCCAGCCTCAGAGTTACGTCAAGGCAATCATTTGCAATTAAGCAATGGCACTTGTACCACTATTACTTCCACCCGTTGGTCAGACACCCTCGTCACGGTATACAATATATCGGTAGCCAAACATCATAATTATTTTGCGGAGGGAGTGTTGGTGCATAATAATGCCTGTGGAGATATACAGCTGGTGATAAGTGAAGAAGATTATCAGTACCTGACAAAGAAAAACTTATCAAGTACCACTTGGGGTTTGATCCAGCGGGTCAATGGTAAGCCTGTGATCAAGATGAAGGAAGACAAGTTATATTTGTTGCTTCACTTGAGAGAGAGCCAAGGGAAAAATTTGAACGAAAAGATTTTACTCAAAATCCCCAATATTCAGTTTGTATTTTCTCGTCCTAAATTTATTGCTGCCATTCGTGATTATTTGACAGTAAAGGAAATTCAGGTCTTTTTTAAAGACATGTTGGTGAAGAGAGACAAAAAAAACGAGTTAGTACTAAAAGACCTAGTGGTAGAATTTCGTGATTATGGCAATCAGTTTTTAAAACCTGCCTTGGTAGAGAACTGGAAAACGCTTTATAACAAAAATAAAAAAATACTGAGAAAAGACCTCAATGCCTTGCTTGATCCCAGCAAAGCAATGAAAAAAAATTACCTGAAGGAGAACTTGGCTAAGATAAAAAAAGCTGCGCCCAAATGTAAAAAATGCCTTGAGTTTTATAAAAATAGTACCAAAATACGAGATAATATTATTGATGAAGCTGAATCTGCTGATTTGTATTACCAAAGAAACACAAAAAATGTGGATTGGATTACTTTTTTTGGGGATTATGAAGCCCACCATATCTTGCCCAAAGATTTGATTGTAAATAGCTCAGCAATGCAGTTTTATTTAACTCATTATAAAGGAAGAGATATTATTGATTTCAATGACCTAGAAAATGGCATTATGCTCAAA
>NZ_AAWS01000097.1 GCF_000169175.1 Microscilla marina ATCC 23134 | reverse complement strand
GGTGCTCACGGGCAATGTATGCTAAATGATGTGGATGTCAACACCAATACCTTGAAAAAAGCATGGTAGGCTCATTATTAACCATCGTCGTGGAGTAGTTATACTTGAAGCAGACGGTGGGTTTACTTACACGCCTCGTGAGGATTTTGTGGGAATTGACACCCTGGCTTATCAGGTATGTGATGACGCTTCTATTAGTAAGTGTGACAGTGCCTTGCTCATCGTGAATGTGACTGAATGTGGACAAATATTTATTCCAAATGGCTTCTCGCCAAATGATGATGGTAAGAACGATACTTATGTGATTTTGGGAGTGGAAAAATACCAGGTAACATTTAGTGTGTACAACCGTTGGGGAAGTCGGGTATACTTTAATAAGGATTATAAAAATGACTGGAACGGATTTGCCAACCAGGGTAACCTAAGCGGGCAACGTTTGCCAGATGGAACTTACTATTATGTCATTGACTTGAACAATGGTCAAAAGCCATCGGCTGCTTATTTGATTTTACAACGATAGAATATACCAACCTCACCCCTTGCTTTGTGAGGGTTGAGGTTATCCAAACATAAAACTTAACAATACATTAAAAACGAACAGGCAAACTATGATGCACATTAAAAAATATGGTTTATTAAGCCTTTTGGTATTTTGGGGGCTTAGCCTGCTGTCGGTGCAGAAAGGACAGGCACAACAAGACGTACAATTTACCCAGTACATGTTTAATGGGTTGGCAATTAACCCGGCGTATGCAGGTAGTCGCGATGTATTCAGTGTTACGGGGTTGTTTCGTAAACAATGGACAGGTATTGAAGGAGCCCCGGTTACCCAAACGCTTTCTGGGCATTTGCCCCTTATCAAAGATCGCATTGGCTTGGGTTTGACCCTGGTCAATGACAAAATAGGCATTACCAATAATTTCTCAATGATTGGTTCTTATGCTTTCCGAATTAGGTTTAACACTGGAGTATTGGCCATGGGTATTCAGGCGGCCATTACCCAGTTCAGGGCTAATTTTACTGATGTACGCTTTTCGGTAGACCCTACGAGTACCGATCCGGCGTTTGACCAGAACATCAATAAGACCTTGCCCAATTTTGGTACTGGTTTGTATTATTATACAGACAGGTTTTATGCGGGATTGTCTGTTCCTCAATTGATCAATTGGGACCTGGCGGACGGCAATATTTCTAATGCCCGTCAATCGAGGCACGTGTTTATTACAGCAGGCTATGTGTTTGATGTATCGCCTACAGTGAAAATACGTCCTTCGCTGCTTGCCAAATATGTGTCGGGTGCCCCTTTTTCTATAGACATAAACGCCAATGTGTGGTTGTTTGACCGATTTGCGGTAGGAGGTTCTTATAGAATAGGAGACGCCGTAAACTTATTGGCTGAAGCCCGTATTTCAAATAATATCTCGGTAGGGTATGCGTATGATTTACCCTCACCCAGTTGGGGAGGTACAATTCAGGTAGTCATGAAATAATGCTACGCGTAGAGTTTGGGGCGGGTAAAGACAAAACTAAGATATTGACCCCTCGTTATTTTTAATAAGTGATCTTTCATAAATAATTTGAGCCATTAAAGTGTATCTATTGCCCTCATTCTTCTCAAAAAAAAAGCTTCATAGCTTTGGCTATGCACCGTTTTTTTTGAATCGTCTGAGAACAATATATTTTCTTGAATTGGCACATCTTATTTTTTCCAGATCACTAAAAGTCAATGATCAACTGCTAAGCGGTAGCAAGTCCTTGGGTGCAATTAGCTACAAGTGGACTCAAGCTACTCACAATAAATTAATCACATATAGTAACTAAATAAACTTAACCATTACCCAGTGCTATTGAAAACAACTACAGGAATGAAAAAAGGAGTCTTGCTTATTATTATTTTAATGTGCTCGATGTGGGTACAGGCACAACGTACCCGTTTGCGTAAAGCAAATGTCGAGTTTACAAAATTTAATTACAAAGAGGCCATTAAGTTATACGAAACCTACTTGGCAAAAAACTCTAGTAATAAAGAGGCACAAGAGAACCTGGCGCATTCTTATCGGAAGGTAAATGACAGTAAAAATGCTGAAAAATGGTATTCAGTGGTAGTAAACCACCCTAATACCAACCCTACCAACAAGTTGTATTATGCCCAGGCATTGGCCATGAATGGACGTTACAAAGAGTCGAGAAAGTGGTATAAAATATACGCCAAAGAAGTTGGGCATGACGAACGTGGGCATGTATTTGAACAAACCTATAAAAACCTGGCGCAGTTTTATGAAGATGCCAGTAAATATGAGGTAAGGCTGGCACCATTTAATTCAAAAAAGGCAGACTTTAGCCCTATGTTTTACCGTAATGGCATCGTATTTTGCTCTAGTAGAGAGCCTGATGAGGATAAAAGAAAAGATAAAAAAGAAAAACATGGGTGGAACGGTGATCGTTTCCTGGATTTGTACTATACCAGGGGAGGAGTGACTTCTCCCGAACCCTTTCACAAGGACCTTAATTCTCGTTACCATGAAGGACCTTTGAGTTTTTATAATGGAGAGAACTCGGTAGTATTTACCCGGAATAATTATTACAATGGCAAGTTTAAAAAGAGTAAAGAAGGGATAAATAAATTGAAGCTTTACCTTGCTACCATAGTGAGCGATAAGTTTGCTGAGATTACCGAGTTTCCTTACAACGATGACGAGTATTCGGTAGGACACCCCACCTTAAGCAGCGATGGCACTACGTTGTATTTTGTATCTGACATGCCTGGTTCGCTTGGAGGAACCGATATTTTTAAGAGTACGCTTCAGGCAGGACAATGGGGACCACCCCAAAACCTGGGCTCTAGCATTAACACCAAAGGAAATGAAATGTTTCCGTTTTTAGACGCCGATAATAACTTGTTTTTTGCGTCTAATGGGCATGCTGGACTGGGTGGACTGGACATATTTCTTGCACGTAATATCAATGGACATTTTGCCCCTCCTGAAAACCTGGGTGCTCCTGTGAATAGCAGCAAAGATGATTTTGGCTTTATCATGGACACTGATAAAAACGAAGGATACTTTAGCTCTAATCGTGACGGGGGAGTGGGAGACGATGATATTTATTACTTTAAGCTACATCCCTGTAAAATAGCTGCGGTAGTGGTAGACTCTGTGACAGGCAGAATGATTGATCGGGCTCACCTTGAAATCCACGAAGAAGATACCAAGAAACAGGTCATTCATGTAAACGCAAGCAAGTACTTGTTTACTCTACAAACTAAAATACGCACGAACTATTTGATTACTGCTTCGAAAGAGGGGTATGTGCCCAAAACCATAGAAATTACCCATCAACAATTGATTGATTGTAAAAACCAAGACCGTAAAATAGTAGATACTATTAAAATTGCCTTGGGTCCACCTATCATTGCACGCAAAACAGGCAAGCCAAGCAGGGGAGGCAATATATTGCGGACGCCACCAGGCAGAGGTTGGGACTCTACCAAGGTTATTCAGGTAAAAACAATCTATTATGACTTAGACAAATACTTTATCCGGCCAGACGCAGTAAAAACCCTGGATGAGCTCTTGGTTATTTTGTATCGAAACCCAAAAATGCGAATTGGGCTTTCGTCGCATACTGACTCGCGAAATACGTCTAAATACAATGTGCAATTGTCGCAAAGACGCTCGCAGTCAGCGCTGCAATATTTAGTGAGTCGTGGCATTAGCCCCCAACGCATTATCGTGGACTGGTTTGGTGAAACAAAATTAGTTACCCCTTGCCCAGACGGTGTACCTTGTAACGAAACTCAGCATCAGCTCAACCGACGCACCGAGGTGCTTGTGCTTGAAGAGTAGTTTATTATGAACTTAATGTATTGGATATACCCATTGATTTTTAAAAATCAATGGGTATATTTTTTGGAATACTATACTTAACATAATTAAAAATTATAAAACAACATAAACACTAAGACAGACAGAAATAGCTCAAAAGCAGGCATCAATTAGCTCTAATAAATTGTAGTACTGGTATATACTAAACCCACCCAATGTTCTAAAAAAATAGGGGAGAGGAGACAAAATAAAGTACCTTGTAATAAATTTAGGCTTTATTCAAAAACGCTTCAACTTCTGCAGTTATCGCAGAAGATATACAAATAGAAATTGGGTAAAACAGTCATAAATATTGCCTACTTGTGACTTGTCAAGTAATTATTCTAAGACGGTATTGTTCTTATTTTAGGGTGGGTATTGTATGATGTAGAATACGGACATAATAGTGCCTAAACAATAAAACACTCCATCCCCTTTTTTGTTTAACATAAAAAATGTCTTGTAAAGTAATTGCTAACAAAAATGAATAACTTTGCAAGACATTGTGATAAGGATAGTGTGGACCCATAAAGCAAATATAGATGAGCGAGTTAATTAATAGTTTTCTTTTTCTTGTAGCAGTACTCGACCCCATTGGTTCTGTGCCTGTTTATTTGGAAGCGACTAAAGATTTTGACAAGAAGCATAAAAAGAAAATAGCTGTGAGGGCTTCATTCATTGCTTTTATGATTCTATTGGCTTTTATTGTTATTGGGCAGTTTTTTTTAGAAGGCATGTCCATCACTCTTGATGCCTTTAGAATATCGGGCGGATTGATTTTATTTTTATTTTCGCTTACCATGATTTTTGGTGAAAGCAAGCCTGAGTCAGAAAAACAACTGATTACTGATTATAAACACGTGACGATATTTCCTATTGCTATTCCTTCTATAGCTTCTCCGGGGGCTATTATGTCGGTGGTAATATTGACCGATAACCACATCTATACTATAGAACAACAAATAGTTACCACCCTACTGGTGGCTTTGGTGGTTTTTCTTACTGCCCTTATATTGCTTGCCGCTGTGGCAGTACAAAAAAGAATTGGAGACTATGGTATCATTATCATTAGTAAGGTAATGGGGCTGATCCTGGCTTCTTATGCGGTGCAAAATATTTTGAGTGGCTTGAAAAACTTCTTTATGTCGGTAAAGTAGCCTTAGACAAACCATTGTGTTGTAAAATATAAGAGGTAACAACTTGTCTGGTTGGGGAGCATTTGTAAAGCCAAATTTAAAATGCCTTATTTGTTAGATAACCTGTACAATCGCCGTTTTTCGGTTTTTCTGTGTAGCTTTTTAGTACTTATATTCGGCGATTTATTCCTGCCTATGCAGGATAAAAACCTGGTACAAACCATTTTATTGGTACAAAATATTGCCTTTAGTTTCATTCTTTTTATCCGTGAGCCCATTAAAATAAAACGATTAGTGGGAGCGGTATTTTTGGTAACCATCATTATCCGATTGATTCCCCTCATTGGTTATGATGGGTCGCTTGGGTTTGCCCTGATTTATATCATTTACTTTACCCTAATCAGTTATGAAATACTCAAGGCTTTGCAAAAACAACAGGCGGTAGGATTGGAAATGATCAGTGCCGCCTTCTGTGGTTATATACTGCTGGGTGTTTTAGCCAGCATTGTGTTCTTTACTATGGATCGCTCGTCAGAAGCCTTTACCAGCACTGCAGTCAATAAAGAGTATGCAGATTACCTTTATTTTAGTTTTATCACACTTTTAACCATTGGCTATGGTGACATTATTCCCACCTCTGAACTGTCTCAAAAGCTAGTTATTATTGTAGCATTGATTGGTCATTTTTACACCGTATTTGTAATGGCAGTAGTCATTGGCAAATTTTTGAGCTCATCGGATAAGTCGTCTTAAAAACAACTGCGCTATTTCAAAAACGGCTGTTTCACCGTCAAAAGTCAGCGATAGTTTATACAAATCTACTAGATTTACCCTATACTTAATCACCGATGCCCAAGGCTGTAAGTAATGAATAGGTCACGCAACTGTCAATAGCTACGTGAATCAAGAAACATTTCCAAAATATTTCTTATTTTAGGTCTTATGAAAGACAAAGAATGGACTTACCCTTTTGGCAAACCCTATGGTTGGGACATAAGAGATGAACGTTGGTATGTACGTTATCTGGAACTCAAAGCATATAAAAAGACGCATGGAGATTGCAAAGTGCCTAAAGCCTGGGCACCTAATCCAGCTTTAGCGCGTTGGGTGAGCGGACAACGTCGTAAAAGGCAGCAGATGTCGGACTGGCGCAAAAACCTTCTGGACCAAATCAAGTTTACTTGGCGTATTAACCCTCCTTTAAAGATTCCTCCTAAATCTTGGGAGCAACATTACCAAGAGTTGGTAGCCTTCAAAAACGACCATGGCCACGCCAATGTTCCTCATAGTTGGCCAGCCAATCCACGCCTTGCCAAATGGGTAGGAGCGCAACGTGGGCACTATAAAAAAGGAGAACTTTCGGCGCATAAAGTGAAACAGTTAGAAGCCATTGGTTTCTCTTGGGTGTTGCAGGTACAAATTGTGCTTCCCTGGGAAGACTACTACCAGAAATTACAGTCGTTCAAACAAATCCATGGGCATTGCAATGTTCCAAGCACTTTTGAGGATCAGAAACTAGCCAAGTGGGTGGCAAGGCAGCGTAAGATAGTAGATACTATTTCAGGGGATCGTAAACAACTGCTTGATAACATAGGATTTACTTGGCGTTTGCGAAAGGGAAGGCTTTCCTGGGAGGCTCGTTATGAACAGTTGTTGAAGTTTAGAGCTAAATACGGTCATTGTAATGTAGTCACCAGTGATATAGAAGAATGGTCAGGTTTAATAAGTTGGGTGCAGGAACAGCGAAGAAAATACAAAGAAAATATTCTTTCACCAGATCAAATCACTCAGTTAGAGAAGGTAGGTTTTGTCTGGTCAGCTTTAGAAGACGTATGGATGAAATCTTATGAAGAGTTATGTTTATACAAAGAAAAACATGGACATTGTTTTCCAAGTCTAAAAGACCCAAGTACTAAATCCCTTGGCTTGTGGGTGCGTACCCAGCGTTTAATGAAGGCATCTTTGCTCCCTCATCGCCTCGAACTGTTAAACGAAATAGGTTTTGATTGGCAGCAAGAAGCAGGAAGGGCGAAGGAAAAATGGATGGTGAAATATAAGGAGTTAAAGGAGTATAAAAACAAGCATGGGCACTTTATTATCCCCCAAAGCGATCGGTCACTCAAGTCGTTAAGAATGTGGTTTTTTGGTCAACGTAGCAGGTTTAAGCAAGGAAAGCTGTCCTCTTCGCGGGTTGAATTGTTAGATAAACTTGGCGTGGAGTGGCGAGAGGAAAAGCACCCCCGTTTAGAAGAAGGACTAGACCTTGATTGGGGGGGCAAGAGCACATATATCAGGAGACAATGGATGGGTAAATACCGATTACTCAAAGATTTTAAAAATACCCATGGACATTTTGTAATACCTGGGGACAAAAATAAACCGTTGTGTGACTGGCTTTTTAGCCAACGGAAGAAGTTCAAAGAGGGCAAGCTTGCCCAACATTTTATTGACTTATTAGATGATTTAGGCCGCGAATGGAAAGTACCGCAACGACGCAACACCAAAAAAAAGAATTAAACCTTACCCCGACAGTTTCAAGAGCGAATTGTTGGGGTAAATTTGCTTGAAATGAGTACCTTTGAACAAATACTGCCTGCCTTTCCACATTTTCAAAATATTTTTTGTTAAAACTGTCCAAAACCACCACTGAGATGGGTATATCTAATCGATAGCCTTTCAGTCAATAGCCAAGATAAAGAAAAGGCTAACAGTTAAAGTTCGACAGAGCCTAAAAGCCAGGAACAAAAAAGCTAATGGCTAAAGCTCAAAACCAACTACTTAAACCAAACCAAGGTAATGCGCATCCATTTATTCAAGTGCCTCCTAATTGTGGGAGCTTTGCTTTTAGGAGCCAGTGATCACACCACTGCTCAACGAAACTATAGCGTCAAGTTAATCGCCACAGTCAGTCCTCCTCATAGCCCCTTTTTACACTCCTATAGCTATTCTAGCGCCCTTACTCTCCATCTTATATTAAATGGAGTGACCGCTTATGCGGGTTATTTACGTATCAAATTGGAAAGTATGGATGGGCGGGGAATTGTCATCCAAACCAGGGCTAACTATTTGCCCTTGCTCGATTTGGGACCTAGCCAAACAATGAATGGCTCCGATTTGTCGGATTACTTCGATGTAAGCAACTTAGATTTTCAGGGGTATTCTCGGCAGCAGTATTTAAAGACGAAAAGAATTCCTGATGGTATCTACAAGCTAACCTTCTCATTTGTAGATCGTTACCGCCCTAGCGTGTCGGTGTCCAATGTAGATATTTTATCAGAGAAAACACTGCGGGTATTTGCTTTGCAGCCACCCATTCTGAATTTTCCGTTAATGATGAGTCAGACCAATCGAAGCAATCAAAGCCTAAAACCCATTCCGATCAGTTGGACAAGACCAGCTAACACCCCATTTAATCCTGAGTATGAATTAGTATTGAACGAGCTACGCCCCGATTGTCAAAACCAATATGCGAATATAAACGCAAATAACCAAGCCGCCAGCCGAATATCTCAAGGCGAAATATTCAATTGCCTGGGTCCCGAAATATTTCGTACCAGCACAACTAGCCTGATTTACAACTATGGCATGCAAGCCGAACCTATGCTGGGCTTGGGTAAATGGTACGCCATCCGCATCCAGGCGCGCGACCCCCAGGGCAGAACTTTGTTTATCAACGACGGAGTGAGCCAGATTCGGGTGTTTCGTTATGGCAAACCCTGCCCCATCCCGATTCGCTTAAAGGCGACTGCCCTTAACCCCTACCAGGTACAGCTTGATTGGGATGCCTTGCCCGACCACACAGGTTATACCGTACACTTCAAACGCGAAGGCGATGCCTATAAATGGTACACCCAACGTGCCCTCTCCAATCGCACCCAAATCAATGATATGGAACCTGGAGTATCCTATTCGTTCAAACTTACCGCCAACTGCAACGCCTTTGGCAGCGAAGAAACCGCCACCGTAGATTTTAGAATGCCCACCCCCAAGCCCACCGGAGTACAATGCGGCAAACCCCTGGTGGTAGACCTGAGCAACCAGCGCCCGATCTCAAATTTGCGAGTAGGCGACAAGATCATGGCGGCTGACTTTGAGTTTACCTTGGTAGAAGTCAAACCCCTGGGGGGAGGTTGGTTTGCGGGCAGAGCCTACACCCACATCAATTATTTTCAGGGAGCCAGGGTGTTTGCCCGCTTCGACCGCATCAAGATCAACACCGACAAACGCCTCATCGATGGGGAATTGACCACCACTGGGGCGGGCACTCAAATCATACCCGACGAGTGGCGCGACCAGTACCTGAGCTTTACGGGCGAAATCAACAATTTATTTGACGAAATAGAACGAGGGCTGGATAAAATAGACCAGGTGGTAGGTAAAATAGACCAGGTACTGAAAAAGGTAGAACAGTGGGTAAAAAACTACAATGGTCCCGATAAAGCCGAGCTACTGGAAACTATCCAAATTGGCAAAAAGGCAATTGAGGAGGGGAAGAAAGACTGGAAGGATGGGAAGTTAACTGAAGCGGCAAAAAAACTCAAGGATGGCAGTGGGAAGGTGTTGGGCGCAGCGGCTAAAATGGTGAAAAATACGTTGGAGAAGTTATTGAGAGATTTGAAGGATTTGTTGAAGGAGGCACTCGATGCCTTGCGAGGGAGAAGCAAAGCAGAGAAGGAAAAACTAGCCGCCCAAAAGAAAAAAGACTGGCTGGCTTACCAAAAACTAAGGGCAGAAGTAGTCATAGAAGACCAAGGTTTTAGGATCAAGGTAAACGGCGCTGACAGCACTCTGGCACCCTCTGGACAAACTACTGGCACTGAGGTAAAAAATGACTTGTTTCCTGAAACCACCCACGTGGCAATAAGCCAAACCGAGAAGGCCAAAGCCTTTGACGAAAAAGTAAATACGCTACTGGAGGTGTACCAAAAGTTTGATTTTGAAAAGCTTCGATTCGATCAAATTCTGGTTTATATCAATGACCCTGGCAAATTTGGAACACTGTTGGAAAAAGTAAAGAAAAGTATGGAGAGCTTGGGCGAAGAACTGTTGGAAGACTTGTCACAAAACAAGCTAAAGTTGGTCAAAGCCAAGATAGAGACTGAAGTAAACAAGATCATTGATGATTTAGTAAAAGAGTTTTACGAGAAGGAATCAAAGAAATAAACCAACGATATTTTAAGCATATATACATACCATGCATTCATTCAAACAACAACTTCATCGGGTACTCCTCCTTTTTGTTTTATCAAGCATCTGGGCAAGCACTATAGCCTGGGCAAACGACCGCGATTCGTTGCAAAAAGCCCACATTGAAGCTTCGGTCAAACTAATTAATCGGGCAGTTACCCACAACACCCTCAAAGCACGCACTGTCGCTTCTAACTATTTGATTGACCGCTTAAACTATGTAAGTGCGGACACCAAAACCAAGATAGAGCAACTGCAAGACTTGCTGAAAAAGCAAACGGGCAAAGCGCTGTATGTGATCATTACCCGCAGCCCCGATATGGTAGAAGAGCCCAACGCCGCCACCCGGTTTAATCAGGAAACCAAAGACTTTACAGAAAAGGTGTACGCCCAATCGATGTTGGACGAAAACACGGTATTGCTCACGATCAATTTTGTGAAGTCGATCAAAGGCAAAAAGGTGGGCATCAAAACCAGTTATCTGCAAAGTACCGGGCTTGCCGTAGGGGGTAGTTTGGCGCAACACAAAATTACGGCGAATGATTTCAGGGCTGACTTGCAAAACAAGGCGACAAATGTCAACACCAAAGATGACTATGCGCGGGCACTGATATACCGGGTACTATCAGCTCGTTGGGCAATTTTGCCAAAGAGGTGCCTGGATAACCCCAGTTCTGAGCTGATAGCGAAGTATGAGGAGGTACTGGGGGTGGCGAGTCAAACTGGGGCTTGGGCGAGTGCCAGGGTCATTGAAGTATCTGATAATGAATTAGTGGCAAATCTTGCGCTTGCCCAAGAAACCTATGACGGGGTAATGACTCCCTCTGGCAAGGCCATTAGTGTAAGCAATATGCAAAAAAAATCTTTGCAGTTTTGGCTAAGCTGCAACGGTAGTCTCAAAGGGTTTATTGGCAAGAATGGCAAAAAGTATGTGGCACTTATCAGACCTGCCAATGGGACAAGCTGTGGTAGTGGTGCCGAGTTTTTAGGCTATTATCTGAAAGGGCTGGCAGCTCAGCACGTCAAGTTGTCGGAACAAAACCCAGCAAAGTACCCTGTCTGGGTAAAAACAGGAAGTAAAGTCAGACTCAATCCTGCATTATTTAAACCCGAAAACTGGTTTCCTACTCAAAACATTATCTTAGAGAAAAATAAGCGCCTGAGAGCCCGTAAATACAGAAAACCCTACTTGAACTCGGTCTACATCAACTCGGCTGATATGAGTGGCTTTTGGAGTTTGCTAAAAGACTTGCAGGTAGTAAAAACGGTTTGTTATGAAGACATTTACTGGAACAACGTGCTTGCCACCCCAAGTAATCGCAGCAATATCAAGGGAGCGATAAACCCCCATCACTTTGACGTACAGAACAGCCGAACCACTGTCAAGCAAACAGGTTGTGATTTTGATAAGCTGTTGGCAAGTGCCCAAAATACTCAGCCTCGCTTAGCGGCTGGCTGGGGCATGTTGCTCTACTTTAAATATGTCAAAACCGCTGGCATACACAAGGCAAAACTGATTAAGTTTGCTAACCTGCTTACTACCACCATTGGCAAGAATGAAAACCTCAACCTGGTAAACTTGAG
>NZ_AAWS01000096.1 GCF_000169175.1 Microscilla marina ATCC 23134 | reverse complement strand
GGTGATAGAAACGATTTATTACCACAACCTGCGCTCCGAAGACCGTGCCATTGTGCATAGTGGTGACGACCGGGTAGGTGACTGGGACGGGGATGATGACTTAGACAACGAGATTATTAAAATCAACCTGAATAAGGTAAGTAAAAGGGTAGATCAGATTGTTTTTTATCTTAATTCTTATAATGGGCAGGATTTTGCCAAAATTCCTTATTCTAAAATCCGAATTTTTGAAGGTAACGAAGAGCAAGTAGATGCTGTATTTGCCACGTATAATCTCTCATTTAAATTTTCGTTTACTGGTTATGTGTCTATGGTGATGGGTAAGCTTAAACGTGATGGAGACAAGTGGAAGTTTTTTACCATTGGCGAACCTATCAAAACCTCCAAAATACAGGAAACGATCCCCCTTATTCAACAAAAGTATTTATAAATATTACAAAAAAGCCGGGCATTTACCCGGCTTTTCTCATTTATTTCATCATTTGTACATATACCACTTTTTTGGTCTCGAAAAACTCTTCTTCAAAAAAATCACTCAGTTCAAACACTTTCTTCTTTCGTTTTACCTCTGCCAATTCCTCGGTCAAATCGCCCCCTTTAAGCAACAGGTAACCATTTTTGAGTTCATGGTTGTACATTTTGTAAAACTTATCTTGCGACCAATTATGCAAAGTTTTGAGAGGGGCTACTGCCCGTGATACGATAAAATCAAAATCGTCGTCTACTTTTTCTACCCTTACCTGCTCAGCTTTTACATTGGTAAGCCCCAAACCAGCCACGACCTCTTGTACTACTTTTATTTTTTTTGCAATAGAGTCTACAAGGTAAAACTCGGTTTTGGGGAACATAATAGCCAACGGTACTCCTGGAAAACCACCTCCTGTACCCAAGTCAAGTACTTTTGAACCTGGCTTAAATTGTATAACTTTAGCTATGCCCAACGAGTGTAATACATGACGCTCATATAACATATCTACGTCTTTGCGTGATACTACATTTATTTTTTCGTTCCAATCCTGATACAACTCATTCATTTTAATGAACTGCTCCTTTTGGGCATCAGTCAAATCAGGAAAGTACTTTAATACAATGTCTAACTTCTCCATTTATCCACTTTTTATGGGCTGCGGTCGCTCCTGCCTGCTGCCCTTTGTAAAACCAGGGAGCAAGTTCTACTTTTTTTTGCAGTAATTAAAAAACACCCTACTCTTTTGCTGTTACTTTAGCCCAAACTCCCCTACCAAACCCACATGATCAGCCCCGGTGTTCTGAAAAGTATTCAAATGTTGACAATACAATGGGGGCGAGTAAAAAATATAGTCAATAGGAATGCCCATCCATAAAGCCCAAGTAGGGAAAGTAGGCAACCATGAGGCGCGGGTGTCTTGCATGTGGGTGCTTTGCTTAAAATCTCTGATTAATCGTTCCCAGGGTACCGCATTGAAGTCACCCAGTAATACCAAGGGTTTCTCTTGGTCTTGCTTTATTTGCTGGGCTATTTTATCCATTTGGCTATAACGCCGAGGAATACGTCCTTGCAAAATAGGCGCACTGATATGGGTACTGATAAAATGAACTTTGCCTTGAGGCAATAATACATCACCTACTACAGTAGGTGGTTCATCGTTGAAGATATACTGAACATTTTTGAGAGGATATTTGGCAAATATGGCAATGCCCGAAAATAGGTTGTCTACCGGGTACACAAAAGCATAAGGGTATTGTTTGTGTAAACCCTTCTTAAGTACTTTAGCCCAGCGATGGTTTACCTCTATCAAGGCCAACAAATCAGCTTCTTGCCTTAATAATTGTTCAACTAGTTGCGCATGTTGCGTGTTACGTCCGTGTACATTGAGGTGCAGCACTTTAAAGGTATCTGCTAGTTTGGCTGGCTTTTGAGGCTGAGTTTGTACATAAGGTTGTAAGAACCACACTGATCCCAACACACCAAGTAAATGTGGGGGTATGTATCGGGTTTTGCCAAAAAACGGAAATAAGACAATGACCAGTCCCCAGCCTACCACCATTTGTAAGGCAAGTGCTTGTAACGAAAGGAACACAAAAAAATCGGGTGGGTAGATGAGAATCCAACACAAAAATAAAGGAAAGAGGTAACACAACCATTGTTTATAGCGGGCATTTTTGCCTGTTTTGTAACACACGTTTTGCTTACTTTAAAATCTGTTTATTCTCACCAGAACAAATATTGACAGAGGTTTTTCAATACAAATACAAAGTTAAACAATAGCCGCAGTAATAAAGGCAAATAAGGGCTTAAAAGGTAGGGTTGGTATTATTTATAAAAGTTTCTCCAAAAAAAAGCAAAACAGTGTATGACTGTTTTGCTCTTGCTTATCCATCGAATAGCGTACTATTTCTTCGACGTAAATTCCATGTTGATTGTGATTTTTATATCACTGGCCAATGCTTCTTTACCATTAGGAGCATTTTTACCTTTAGCATAACTTATCCCATAGTCGTAACGGTTGATGGTGGTAGTAGCATGGATACCCATTTTGCTTCCTTTTTTAGTTTCAAAATTACCCAATACTTTTGCATCCATTGTGACTTCTTTGGTTACTCCTTTCAGGGTAAAATCACCTACAATTTTGTATTTATTCTTACCTGCTTTCTTAAACTTTTTACTTACAAAAGTAGCCTTAGGGTATTTTTTTACATCAAAGAAATCTTGTGACCTTAAGTGCTTATCCCTTCGTTCTACGCCAGAGTTTACACTTGCCGGGTCTATACTTGCAGTCAGTTTAGCCCCTTTCAAGTCTTTACTGTTTGCCTCTATAGTTGCATCAAACTTGCTAAAACTACCATTGACAAAAGATAAACCTTGGTGCATCACACTAAAATTTACCCAAGCATGGGCACCATCCATTTTCCATTTGGTTTGAGCCAACGATATAGTAGCCATTAAGGTAAGCGCAGCAAATGTTAAAAATACTTTTTTCATTTTGATAATAAGTTTTATAAAGATTTTTTAGAGTTTGTTTTATGTATGAATGACACAAATATATGTATATACATTTAATGTAAAAACTTATTGATCGTAATTTAACAAAATTCGTTCTATTACTTCTGTTTCACTGGTACTTCCAAATCAATGACTACCTCCCCTGCTGCCAGCCCAAAATCTTTGGATGTAATATTTATTTTACCTTTAAATACTGCTGTTTTACCTTGTTTGGTAAATAAAAAAGGGATTTTAACCACTTTTGTAGTTTCTTTGATGGTCAACTTTCCAATCAACTCAAAACCTTTGTCGGTTTTCTTTATTTTACTCGATTCATAGGTAATGTAGGGATATTTTGCCCCGTTAAGATAGTCTTTCGACAAAATATCTTTTGCTTGATCTTCACCTTCACTGGCAGTGACTGTGCTTACCTTGATACGCGCTTTAATACTTGACTTGTTTAAGTTGGTGGGGGCAAACTGAATAGTAGCATCCAACCCCGAAAAGGTGCCTTCAGCTCCTGATCCCAACTCACTGAAAGTAATTTTAGCCTTGTCAGTTTTTACTTTCCAGGTCATTTGGCCATAACCTAGCTGGGTAACACCCACAACGAATGCTACTAAAAACAATTTGGTTAGAATGTATTTCATATCACTTTTTTTATCTTTTGTAGATTTAACAACGCTCAAAATGATGCTTCACAAATTAAGTGTATCTACAATAAAATTACTACTCATTCCAGCGTTTTTTAGCAAAGGCTCTTTAAAAAGCATTTTTACTGCTTTAGAGCATGTTTGAGGCAGTAAAGCAGGTGTTACAATAAGTGAAACTATAAGTTGCTATTTTATTGGCTACTTTTACCGTCTCAAACCACCTCACTTTTCAGTTTTGAAAGCCAAATGGTTTGCCTCACTCTATAAACTTAGCAATGAAGGTGGCAATCTAAGCTGGGATCAACTGTTTTTAGACAACCATCGTTTAATTCTGTTCAGTTTCTTTGCTACTTTCAGTGGCTACTGAAGGGTTTAAGTTTTCGGCAAAGGTAAGTACAAAGCCGTTGAGGTCTTGTATAGAAAACTCAGTCATTCCATAAAAACTCTCCTTGAGGTCGTTTACAACTGTTACCTTGCCTTTCAGCTTTTCGTATAGATCTTCTACACCTTCTACTCTCAG
This sequence comes from Microscilla marina ATCC 23134, assembly GCF_000169175.1. Taxonomy (NCBI): domain Bacteria; kingdom Pseudomonadati; phylum Bacteroidota; class Cytophagia; order Cytophagales; family Microscillaceae; genus Microscilla; species Microscilla marina. The sequence goes on along the minus strand of NZ_AAWS01000096.1, from coordinate 7,693 downwards.
GTAAAAGCTTAACCCCCCACCCGTTGCTTGTTGCTCTAGGGGTTTAAACTCGGTTTTCATGCTATCTACTGACTGAAACATCAGCGCCAACCCATCGGTAGACACCATCGCCCAGTCATAAGGGGGAGTTTCAGGCACGGTTTGTACCAACTCAAACCCCAGGATACTATTATAATACATGATGGTTTCTGCTACATTGTTTACCATCAGGTTAGGCGTCAAAGTTTTGATTTGCATTTTTTATATCGTTTAATTGTGAGATTTATACAACTCAATTCTTAGGCAATTTAGTTATTAAACTCGACAGATTTAACCAAAAACTCAATCAATGAATATTTATGATTTTTTAAAAACAGGCAAGCTCAAAGGTTTAAAAACAGGAGACACTGAATACTTGGTTTACCAAAAATTTGACAAGAAAGTATTGGGTAAAAAATTGTATACAGACTCTCAATATACCGATATGTTTTATTTTTATGCTTTTGGTGGAGCACTTGAAATATGTTTTGTTTTTCACGAGGTAAGTCACTTCACGGTTACCCCCCATAACCACTTCTTTTTTCTGGAATACCAACAACAAAAGCATTGGTTAGACCAACTTGACAATTTTCACGAATTTGTGGAACTACTACACACAATGAACATAGGCTGGCGTTTTTTGAGGCGTTATTGTCGCGACAAACAGCTGGCAATCATTACAGAGCATCATGTAGTGGCATTTTTTGACTATACACACAAAGACAGTGTTGAGGTTGAGTTTCAAGTAAATGGCAATGACCGCTTTGAGCAAGCCGACAAGGTATAAAATAATATAAGGAACTTGTTTAGGAATGGAAAAAAAATAACTTTTCAGTTTGGGAGTAATCTTTCATCCTGATACTTCGTTACTTTTTTTGGCCGTAGCTATGGCTACGCCCGCAAAAAGTGCCTCGTCTCAGAATAAAATCTCTACCCCGAAATCGGTAATTTATTTTCTCACCATTCCTTAGAGATCTACTTCTAGCCCAAAGCGTGCACTTAAATCGTTCAATTTGGTGTGTTTTTCTTTCAAATACTGAAATTTGTCGTAAGGAGTATATATCTTTTTCTTTTTCTCTACATATACATACTTAGAACTAAGGGTTAAAGCCTGGTTATTCAGTTTATTACGCAGGTTTTTTTGTACCTTCTCCAAATACGCTGCGACCACTTTCTCCTGCGCTTCGTCACTAAAAGTGAGGGTGATTTCGTGCCCATTTTCTATAGAAATGTCGCCTGCCGACAAATATTCAGCGGCTTTTCTAGCCTTCTCCCCATCTTGCGGAAAGTTTCTTAAAATGCCCTTAAAGTCATTGAGTGCAAGCAGCAATTCTTTCTTAGTAAAAGGCGTATTGTCAGATGCTTGTACACTCCCATTACTTGTATCTACTTTTAGGGTAACATCAGGCTTATTAGGGATGACGGGGGTTTTGGGATTCTCCTTTTTGGTATATTCCAGCGACATTTTTGCCGGAGGTGGGGCTTGCTGCTGTTGATGGCTGTTATTTTGCTCGGCTACGTTGGTTTCAGGCTTTTTTTTTTCAGGATCAGCGGGGGGCTGTCCTGCAATCTCTACGGGGTTTTGCGCCCAATCAATGACTCTGTTTAGGTTGGCCATTTTCATCAGCACCAATTCTACAAAAAACCTGGGATTTTTACTGCTTTTATAGTGCAAATCACAGTCATTGGCAAGGTTCAAGGCAGATAGTAAAAACGATGCAGAGGCATTTTGGGCTTGTTCAGCAAAACGTTGTTTTACCTTCTCAGAGACCTCAAGCAGTTTTACAGTTGCAGGATCTTTGCACATCATGACATTGCGTAAATGCGCGCCCAAACCCGCAATAAAAATATGACCGTCGAAACCCTTTCTGAGAATTTCGTCAAAGTACAAGAGTACCAGGGGCATATCCTGCGCCAATAAAGCATCTGTTATTTTAAAATAATAATCATGATCGAGTATATGCAGATTTTTTACTACACTTTGGTAAGTAATGTGTCGATCTGCCGAAAAGGTTGTGATCAGGTCAAACAAAGATAAAGCATCACGCAGCCCCCCATCTGCCTTTTGAGCAATTAGGTCAAGCGCATCCTGTTCCGCTTCAATTTCTTCTTTTTGGGCAATATTTGCCAAATGCCCACTCATATCTTTTACCTCAATGCGTTTAAAATCAAAGATTTGACAACGAGATAAAATAGTAGGGATAATTTTGTGCTTTTCGGTAGTAGCAAGGATAAAAATCACATATTCGGGAGGTTCTTCCAGAGTTTTCAGAAAAGCATTGAACGCCGAGTTAGACAACATGTGCACTTCATCTATGATGTATACCTTGCGTTTGCCGCTTTGGGGTGGATAGCGCACCTGATCTACCAAGTTACGAATATCGTCAACACTGTTGCTAGAGGCAGCATCTAACTCATATACATTCATCGAACCTTGGTTCTGAAAACTCACGCAAGACTCACAGGTACCACAGGCTTCAAAATCTTCGGTAGGAGTCAAACAGTTGATAGTTTTGGCAAGGATACGCGCACAGGTGGTTTTGCCTACCCCACGAGGACCACAAAACAAAAAGGCTTGAGCTAGTTGGTTGCTCTTAATTGCATTTTTGAGCGTAGTGGTAATGTGTGATTGACCAACAACTGTATCAAATGTGGCAGGGCGATATTTACGAGCCGATACTACAAAGTTCTCCATAAATGCAATTTAACAATTTTCTCGAAAAAACGGGTGGCAAAAATAGCAAGTTTACTTGAACGCCCCAGTGAATTGGGTTAAAAATATTGGGAGTTTTTCCCAAAAAAAATGTGTGAGCATTCGTATATTTGATTCAACCACCCACTAAACCCAACAGTATGAATAGTCTACTTACAACCCAAAAACCTCGTACTCATGGGGTAAAATATCCTCACTATAAACAAGTGCTTGCCCAGCTCACCTCTGAGCAGGCGAAGGTTGTAAACACCCAACAAATTCACGGAAGTAAAACATCGCAAGAATGGCTCGACTTATTTCAAGGTATTCTTTTGTATAACCAAACCTTGAGTGTAAAACTAAGTAATTTTAGTTTTTGGACAACTATTGTAGGCATCCCTTTGGGTTTACTCATCTTTTTTGTAGGACCAATGGTTTTCATTTTCGTCTTCCATAACTTAAGCCTTTGGTCTATGTTCCCTTCATTTTTGGTCATGTTTGTCATTTTCAGGACCCATACATACATTACCCAACTTCACAGCAAGCTATTAGCCGATTATTTCCAAGACATTATCGTTCCTCTGATGATCATATTACACGAAGAAACTGCTGTCGATACTCGTATAACCCTTCACGTAGACTTGAGACATCAAACAGACGAAGAACACTTTGCGAAATATATAAATCGCTATAAATGCTACCACTGGCAAATGCTTCATCTGTCTACCCAACTGTATAACGAAGCAAGCTTAGACCTAAAGGTAAATATAAGGCTATATGACAAAGTAAATAAGCCTAAAGCAAAAAGAATAATATTGACCAAACTCAACGTCCAATACCCCAAAAAACACCACAACATCATTGACCCAACCTTTATAGACCAAAAACATATAAGGTAAAGCATAGAGAAAACCTAAAAAATATGTATTAAGCTTAAGCCAAAAACTAAAACTTAAAAACGACAATTACAGCACAAACAATTATAGTGATCTAAAGCTGAAAGCACTTGTGCAAATGATTAGAGATAGCTATAGGGTCACAGTGCTTAAGCCCTAAAGCAACAAGCCCCTTAAAGAACAAGTCTCTAAGGGGTGTTGTATTATATATTGTGTGTCGTATATGTAGTACCTTATTAGTTGGTGGTGGTTGCTTTACTATTTAGACGTTTGACGCTCATAACGATCCAGCACTGACATCAAAGGGCCATAAGGGTTAATAAATTTCTTAAGCGCATGGTAGTACACTTTTACATAACCAGAGCTTCTCAATTTGCTTGGTACACGATCGGTCAAGTGAAAAATAACTTTGCCTTCCCGGGTAATTTTTCCCTTAAAACTTCTATTATCAGTCAGTGAGAAACCTTCTTTATTGGTAGGTTTTAGTTCAATACGCGCCAGCTGTTCTTCAGTCAGTGTTCCTCCACAGTTCTCATTTACTTTTTCCTGCAAAAACTTATTCAATTCGGTGATCATGTCAGGCTTAAAAAAATCGCGCAACTCATACACTTTACCTGTATAAAAATTCAAGTTAATCCCCCAGGATTCGCCCGGATATGGTTTTCCTGCCCTTGTAAGGTGATGCGTTTTGGTAATGCTGATCAAACTACCACGCAAGTAACTCACCCCGTAGTTTACATCATCTTTAAAACTATCCTTACAGTCGAGCAATGATGCTTCCATTTCATGAATAGGAAAGTGTTTTTCAATTAAGTTATTCACCTTGGTTTGCATTTTTACATCACTCATGCCTTTAAACTGAGGATAAGATACATGAATATAGCAACTGCCTACTTTAGAGTGCTCATCAACTTCTTTTTGGTCAAGTTTCCAGGGTGAAGGTTTCAAACGCTTTGCCAATGTAAGCTCAAACTTCTGTGTTTTGCCCTCTTTTGTCCACTCCCCCATTACTTTTGCGTCTTGATCTTCTAGTGTACCAGTAATTTTGGCTCCCAGGTTCCCTTCTTTATCTATCTCATTCAGTTCAAAAGCACCTTCCTTCAGGGTACCGTTCAACAACACATCCTTGCCATCAGCCACCATCCAATAGGTGCCCGAAAGCTGATCGTCATAACGTCTCAGGTTCATTTTAATCGCCTGATCTTTACCCAGTGTACCTGCATAGCTCTTGTCAAACCCTGGATACACTTTTGGCTCTTTTGGTTCATCTTTTTTCTCTACCTTAGTACTATCTTTGGTAGTTTCGTCTGTTTCTTTGTTTTGCTTTTTTTTATCACAGCTTGCAACCACCATTAATGTCATTACAAACACATACAACAACGATTTTTTCATCATTTCAAAACCTTTTTAAATTATTCTTTTTGAAAGTCCATTCGGGGGTTTCAAGTTCAGCCCTTAGTTGAGCCACACTGTACCACGGATTTAGTTGTTTATTGTTCAGATTCTTTAATATATGTATATCCTGTGCTGGCATGTAACTTTGTGCCAGCATAAACAACAACACTCCAGTACGCGAATGTCGTGCCACATCTACCACCAATACCGCATGTCCTGGAAACCCTCCTTGGATAAAAACATCGCCTACCTGTATATCCCTTATACAGGGTACTTTTTGCAGCTCTTTATTCAGCGAATAACTACCTGCATACATAAACACTGTTTCGAGATATTGGCGAAAAGTAGCATAAGATTCATCAAAACCATGCGTTTTCACCCAACGTACTTTATTGCCCCTTACTTTTGCTCTAAACCCCTTGCACCACTGTGCATAAGAAGCCAAAGAACCATTGGTAAAGTGGAACTGGATACGGGAATACAGCTTGTTTTTATACAAGTATTCTGCTCTAAGCCTGATTACAGCATCAGCACATTGTTGCAGGTTTTTTTTGCCTACATCCACATCCAGCACGGCATATTGTGCCTGCTGGTTGCGCTTGCGATGACCATTGTATAAATACACTGTAGGACTAGATTTTAAAGGTAGGTTTCTCAAATAACTGCCAAAAGAGCTTGGAACTAATGTTACCCGCTGATAACCAGCAGGTAAAGCTATTTCTTTGATTTTTTTAGGGGCATTGCTCAGGGCAAATCCAGCGGCATCGTTGTTGGAAATATTTTGGTGGTTTTGCATCAGCAACACACACACCACTATCAATAATAAACTAACAACAATATATTTCACTGGCTCAATTCATTGGTGATGCTCCACTTATCAAATCGTCTCTTAACTGGGTAAGCACTTCACCCAACCAGTTGGTTCCCTGCCACTTACTCTTGTCTTGGACATCGGGATGGTCAACAGCCAAACCTATGCCCCATATCTTATCATAAGGGCTTGCTTCTACCAACGTGGTTCCGGTGGTGGCTAACAAAGAAGCTTTTAAGGTTTCATTTTGGGTAAACTTGGCATAGTTGGCGTCATAGACAATTTTCTTACAATGATTATTCCAAGTTGTAGCATCAAAATTGCGTACTTTTCGCCCTAAAGCCTTTTGATCGCGTGGTTTTTTTGTACGTAAAATCTGCGCGGCAATTTGTTCATCTTCAAATAGTTTCGCCTTTTGGTACATCATATATTGCTCGGCACAGTTGAAAGCAACACCATCTACAGTAAAATCTGATGGATGCCATTGAGAAAGTGGCGAGCGGGTTTCCCAAAAAAAGGTAAATTGTTCTTGATTTTCCATACGTTCAGTAATAAAGTAAAGATTTTGAAATCAATAGTCCATAGTATTTAGTCGGTAGTCCATAGCTGATTCGAGTAAATGTTTACCTTGTTAAATACTGTAAACCGAACTTGTGAGCTCAACGAAGTTAATCAGTATTTTATATTAAGATTGCTTACTCACTTTATTTTTAAAAGGGTTTCAGTTTTAGCCTACACCAACCAGTTAAATAGTTTTTAAATTCATCAATGACTGATTACCAGCAAACAACTTTCACCAAAAGTACTGCGGAGTATTAGAAATAACACTAAGGAATTTATATTCAATAGGATCATCAACTATTTGCAAATTGCTTGTGAGTACTTTGTTTAGGTGAGATAACCACTTGCCTCACAAGCCATTCTAAACGCCCACCAAAATATAGGGCTTTCTTATAAAAAGTGAGAAACACCTCTGAAGCTTGCAAGCACAAGGTTTCGATCGGGCGTGGAGACACTGCCCGAGGCGGAAATATGGTTTTTCGGGGGTATATTCTCCTAAAGATTCTTTTATAAGAAAACCCTGCACCAAAATACTCGTCAGCTGAGTTTATGCGGTTAGTTGTACCTATTAGGGTTAAAATAGTTTGTACCTTTTTCAGAAAAAATGCTCTCCCCTGATACACCCACTCAATTAAAAGCGCACAAATTCAATTACTCAAGTTTAAAGTTGTGCTTTTTGGCAAAAGCCTGTTGCGCTTTTTTAAACTTTTGGTAAGCCGCTTTTTCGTCTTTCTTCAGCTTTTTTTCCATATCCACCAATAAGTTTTTTTCTTCTTCCGACACTTCTGCTTGCATCAGCAAAGGCACCATGCGAGCAAAGTCTACCTCGATAATACGGTGATATACATCAAACAACCCCAAAGCTGTAGCCTTAAAAGTACTGTCTTTGCCCAAAGGTTTTAAGTTTCTAGCCTCAATCAATTGGTCATTGATTGTTTTCACCAATGTATCATACGCGGGCACTATAGCTGCCGAATCGCCCTTTTCCAGCGTTTTGTAAAAGCTATCTAACCCAGTATTTATTTTTTTTTGAATGCTAACAATCTTGTTGTTGTATTCTATGGCTCTGGTATCCTTAGGAAGGCACTGAGTCAATAAGGTCAGCCATACCATCGCAACTCCCCAGTATATTTTATTTGTCATAATAGATTAGTTTTTAACCTCCGAAAATTAAAAGCCTGCATTTTATAAAGCAAACATTCGCAATACAAACTATACCAAAGTAAAATCATTTGAGCCAACGCATCACTTTTTAATGATTTTCTCTTAAATTATTTCTAGTCTAATTATTCCTGGTCTAATTATTCTTGGTCTACCTGA